>CAJUIJ010000008.1 GCA_910586175.1 uncultured Muribaculaceae bacterium
CAATTATTCATTATTCATTATTAACTATTAATTACAGTATCTCCTTCTTTGCCAAGTATTACATTGGGAAATTCCTCGGAAGCTTGGCGCAAGAACTCTTGTTCGTTGCGATAGCGCGAGGAGTAGTGTCCGGTGAGAAGTCGCGATGCTCCGCAAGCCTTCGCCATCATGCCGGCTTGGCGCGCGGTGGAGTGAAAGCGCATTTTGGCCTCGCGTTGGTGTTCGTCGAGATATGTAGTCTCATGATACAGCAAGTTCACCGGCCCTATCTTTTCGGCAAGCTCCGGCATATATATTGTGTCGCCTATATGCGCGTAGCTGAGCGACGGGTCTGCATCGCTCGTGAGTATATTGTTGGGCACCACTGTGCCGTCGGGCTTTGTGAAGTCCTCACCCGCCTTGATGCGGTTGATCTGCCACGTGGGTACTCCATGAAAATCTATCATGTCGCGGATAATATGGCGCATCTTCGGCTTCTCCTCAAATATAAACCCTACGCATGGCACCCGATGCTTCAGTTTGACGGTGCGTACGGTTAGTGTCGAGGTCTCGAGAATTACTGCATCGGCAGGTTTTATGATGTTGAATTCCAAATCGTATGATAGCTCAGGCGCAAAGAAATCAAAAATGGTGCGCAATATCTTCTCTCCCTCGGCAAATGTGTGGATGGTCAGCTTGCCGCCGGTGTCGCCGAGTGCCAGTGAGGATATTAGTCCCGGCAGCCCGAGCACATGGTCGCCATGCAGGTGGGTGAGAAAGATGTGTCGCAGACGTGAGAATTTCAGCCGCTTCTGCTGAAACGACCTCTGGGCACCCTCGCCACAGTCTATCATATATAACGTGTCATTGTGCTCCACCACGGTGCACGACGGCAAATGGCGCGGTGTCGGCTTTGCCGACCCGCAGCCAAGACAATGTATCTTGAATCCCGGCATTTCTCCTATTTCATGCGTTGTTAATGCAAAATTACTAAATAAGGGTATAATTGGCAAAAATGGGGTCGCTTTTTGGTGATTTTACGATTATTGGGTAAATTTGCACCTGCTTATGAAAAGGTTTCTTTTTTATATCCCGGTTTTCCTGACCATGTCGGCCATGGCGAATCCCGCTACATATGCAGCTGAATCCGATACTGATGTGAACAAGGGAATTGACCTTGAGGAATTGAATGTGGTGGCCATAAAGCAGACTGATGTGCTCCGCGATGACCCGTTGTCGGCCACCGTGGCGGGGCGTCTCGAACTTGAGATGCTTAATGCTGATGCCATAAAGTCTATATCGGAGGTGGCGCCTAATCTCTACATCCCTGAATATGGCTCGCGCATCACTTCCACGATTTATGTGCGTGGCATAGGTGCGCGTATGGACCAACCGTCGGTCGGCTTGAATGTCGATAATGTGCCTTTTCTCAATAAGAATGCCTATGACTTCGATCTCGCCGACATCGCATCGGTAGAAATGCTCCGAGGCCCGCAGAGCACGCTCTACGGGCGAAACACAATCGGCGGCTTGATCAATATCACGACACTATCCCCTCTGCGCTGGCAGGGTTGGCGCGGCATGGTGTCGGGTGCTTCGGGCAATGAGTGGAAGGCTTCGATCGGTTGGTTCGGCAAGATAAATGATGACTGGGCAACTTCAATCAGCGGCTCTTTCTCTTATCTCGGCGGCTTTTACCGCAATCTCTACAATGGTGAGAAGGTCGACAAGGAGAAGTCAGGTGCCTTGCGCTGGAAGTGGGAGGGGCACATCAACGACCGATGGTCTGTACGCAACACTGCCTCCGCATCTATCTTGCGTCAGGGCGGATACCCGTATGAGTCTGTCGAGACCGGTGTGATAAACCATAATGATACCTGTTTCTATCGCCGTTTCCTATGGAATGACGGCCTGACTTTCAATGGCCGTTATGACGCGTTCACGGTCTCTTCTATCACGAGCGTGCAGTATCTTGAAGACAATATGACGCTCGACCAAGATTTTTTGCCCGACCCTTACTTCACCCTCACTCAGAAGCAGAAGGAGTGGGCAGTGACCGAAGATGTAGTGTTCAGGGGTGAAAAGGGTTCTGTATATAAGTGGCTTGCCGGATGTTTCGGATTCTATAAGGGAATAGACATGACGGCACCCGTAGTTTTCGGCGATAAGGGTATAGCTGACTTGATAGAGAAGCATCGCAATGATGCCAACCCTTATTATCCCATAAGCTGGAATACGCGAAGTTTCACGCTCGGCAGTGATTTCGAGATTCCTACCGGCGGCGTTGCCATCTATCATGAGTCCACGTTCGACTTGGGGCGATGGAAACTTTCAGCCGGCATACGTCTTGACTGGGAAAAGGCGACACTGCGTTATCGCAGCCGCTGCAAGACAGGTTATGAGGTGTATCAGCGTGATCAAAACGGTGTGCTGAACCCTTATCGACAAGTAGACATTGATATTGATGATCGCGACCGCCTGAGCCGTGACTATTTCAATTGGTTGCCGCGCCTGAGTGCCATATATTCGCTCCCGATGGAGGGGGAGAATAATGTCTATGCTTCGGTGGCCAAGGGTTATAAGTCGGGTGGCTTCAATACGCAGATGTTTTCGGAGGTGCTTCAGCAGAGGCTGATGTCATATATGGGAATAGGGGAGCGTTATGATGTGGACCGTATAGTAGGCTACAAGCCGGAGTATTCGTGGAACTATGAGGTGGGTGCTCATCTCAGTTTTCCGAAGGCAAGACTCAATGTAGACATGTCGCTCTTCTATATAGATTGTCATGACCAGCAGCTCACCATGTTCCCGGCCGGCACCACCACCGGGCGCATTATGACCAACGCCGGGCGCACCCGCAGCTTCGGCGGTGAACTCTCGCTCGATTGGCAGCCGATATCAGGACTTGGTTTCAAGGCTTCTTATGGGTATACCAACGCAAAGTTCGTGAAGTTTTTTAACGGTCTCGAAGATTATAAGGGTAAATATGTGCCTTATGCACCGCAGAACACACTCTTTGTGCAGGGCCTGTATGCTTTTAAATTCTCAGGTTTCCTGAAATCTCTCACCCTTGAGGCCAATCTGCGTGGCACCGGCGATATATATTGGAACGAGTCCAACTCTCTTCACCAATCTTTCTATGCGCTTCTCGGTGCCTCGGTGACGCTCGAATCAAAATATGTTACCCTGGAGCTGTGGGGCCGCAATCTCACCGGCACCCGTTATGATACGTTCTATTTCATGTCGATGGGCAATGAGTTTCTGCAGCGGGGCCGTCCTCGTCAGCTTGGCGTGACCATGAGGTTTGCAATATAAGTCAACCGCCGACGTTATTAAGGATGTGTGTGGATTCAAAGTTGTCGGGCATATGCTTACGCCCGGCGTGATGCACATGATTTTAATGTAATAATTGACTTATTCGATGAAAAAAATTCTAAAACTGTCGCTCGCTGCGGCTATCCTTTTACCGTTGGCGTCGTGTAACAACGATGCAAACGAGAACTCTTATACAAGAGGTCTGCCCATTTCTGCTTACAATCTTGTGACTTCAGCAGACGATGCAACTGTTGCACCGGCCGTGAGTCTCAGTGGGTACAACGTCACTTTCAAATATTCCAATCAGGAGAACACTTTGCAGTTTAAATCAGGCAACGTAGTTCTGCCCGATGGCGGATCCGTATCTTTCACCACCAAGCCGATATTGGTTAATGTAAGCAGCGCTACTGTTGATGATATACCTCGCGAAGTTATTAAGTTTTCAAGCGAGAATCCTTCTGAAAGCGGTGCAGAAGTGACGTCATTGAATGGCGTGATTACTCAGAGTGCTTATTTCCCCGGTAGCGCAGTAGTGAAAGGCTATGATTTGTTGTTCCCAAGTTCCATCAAGCATTATGCCGTGATGGATTACCGCCTCAATGAACAGTGGCGTGTGCGCACTTTCTGGCGCGATATGACTTTCGTGGGTTCAACCACTACGACCTATCCGGAAATGACCGGCCCATACGTCAATTCCAAGATTCGCTATCGCATATATATGAAGACCAACGACAAGGGTGCATTGACCGGCAAGGCTGATGTGATTTTCTACAATGCCAAGTTTGCAGAGAAGTCTCCCGAAATGACGATAGTGGTTCGTAATCTTGATTTGAAGTTCAGCAACTCAGGTTATACTGTAAGCGGTACTGACATAATACCCGATATGGTGAGCGATGGCGGTGAATTGACACCAACCCCCCCGTTTACGTTCAACAATTTCACCTTTACTGTAGTTGGCGACCTCACTCAGGCCACAGCCTCTTATAAGGTGGCAGGTAAGTACAACGGGCAGTTTCAAGGCATTAGCATTGTGAAATGACAAAGTCTGTCATTGTATGGCATTCTGATATAAGATATTGACAATTTATAAGCGCCACACCGCGCGGCATAGGCAGATTCGCATTGGAGTCTGCCTATTTGTTTTTTGCACAAATTTGCTGACAAGTGTGCAAAATCGGTGAAAAATAGGGTGCAATTAATTTGTTAGTTAGCCAAAAAATATCTAATTTTGCAAGTAGGTGTTTGCACACGGACACCATAATCTTGGTTGAAATTGAATTAACTGTTTTAACATCAATACTATATGAATTTGTTGTGCGAGATAAGCAACGCTGAGCTTTCAATCACGGCCACCCTCACGGGTATCGGCCTCGTGTTCGCGGCACTGCTTATCGCCAAGTTGATTTCGCCGAAATCCTATTCGGTGAAGAAAGCCGAGCCTTACGAATGCGGCATCCCCACGCGCGGTGCCTCTATGATTCAGTTTAAGGCCGGCTATTATATTTTCGCCATCCTGTTCCTCCTTTTCGACGTGGAGGTGGTGTTCCTTTATCCTTGGGCCACGGTGATGCGGTCGCTTGGACCTTCCGGAATGCTTTGCATAGGCATCTTTTTGTTTGTATTAATCATGGGCCTGGCATATGCCTGGCGTAAAGGAGCGCTCAAATGGGAATGAAAGAAGGCAAGATTAAGAGCATGTCGCGTGAGGACTTCAAGAATAACGATTATATCGACAAGCTTGTAGAGGAACTCAACGCTACCGGAGCCAACGTGATGGTTGGCAAGTTCGACGAATTGATCAATTGGGGTGTCTCCAACTCCTTGTGGCCTCTCTGCTTCGGCACGAGTTGCTGCGCTATCGAGTTCATGAGTCTCGGTGCTGCGCGTTATGATATGGCCCGCTTCGGCTTCGAGGTGGCCCGCAACTCTCCGCGTCAGGCAGACTATGTGATGGTGCAGGGTACCATCGTGCACCGTATGGCCCCGGTGATGCGCCGTCTCTACGAACAGCTCGCCGAGCCCAAATATGTGATCGCATGTGGCGGTTGCGCAGTGTCGGGCGGCCCTTTCAAGAATTCTTATTGCGTGGTGCCGGGTGTCGACCAGATCCTTCCGGTCGATGTCTATATCCCCGGTTGCCCTCCCCGTCCGGAGGCTATGTTCTACGGTCTGATGCAGCTCCAGCGCAAGATTAAGGTGCAGAAGTTCTTCGGCGGTGTGAACCGCAAGGAGAAAATAGAGGAGTTCTTCGCCGAGCATCCTGAAGAGAGAGGCCAAATAGGCTGACACGGTCTTGGCTCCGAATGAGCCGATTCCAAATCATCATCTTACAACTTTCAAAAATGAGCGATTTAAAAGATAAAATCCTTAAGATATACCCGGCTGCGCAGTTTGAGGACGGTCAGGATCTTCTCTTCTCAGTAGAGGAGAAGGATTGGCTCAAGGTTGCCACCCTCCTCAAGAATGACCTCGGCTTCGATGTGCTTACTGCCGTGGTCGGCATGGACTGGAAAGAGAATAGGGGAGTGATTTATTACCTCACCGCTACTGCCCGCAATTGGGAGATGGTATCGGTAAAGGTGCTCGCTGCCAAGAGCGGTGATGACGAGTACATTCATTCGGTCACTTCTCTCTGGAAAGTCGCCAACTTCCAGGAGCGTGAGGTTTATGACATGTTCGGCATAAAGTTTGTCGGTCACCCCGACATGCGCCGTTTCTTCTTGCGTAATGACTGGGTGGGTCACCCCTTGCGCAAGGACTATGATGCCAATCCGGCTCTCAACCCAATTCGTCTTGAGGAGGAAACCAACGAGGACGATACACGCACTTATGAGGTCGATGCCGACGGCAAGCTCGTGGAGAAGCCGGGCAAGCTGTTCGAGAAAAATGAATATGTAGTCAATATCGGCCCCCAGCACCCCTCTACTCACGGTGTGATGCGCTTCCGTGCATCTATCGATGGCGAGACTGTAAAGAAGGTCGATGTCGTGTCGGGTTATATACACCGTGGCATCGAGAAACTGAGTGAAGGTCTCGGCTATCCGCAGCTTCTTCACTTCACAGACCGTATGGACTATATGTCGGCTCACCAGAACCGCCATTGTCTATGCATGTGTATCGAGAAGGCTCTCGGATTGGAAGTGCCACGTCGCGCACAGGTAATCCGTACCATGATGGATGAGTTGATGCGAATATCTTCGCACTTGCTCTCGTTCGGATGCACCGCCATGGACCTTGGCGCCACTACAGCTTTCTTCTATGGTTTCCGTGAGCGTGAGCAGGTGCTCGACATCTTCGAGAAGACTTGCGGTGCACGTATGTCAATGAACTATAACGTGATAGGTGGTGTGATAGCTGACCTGCATCCCGATTTCGTAAAGGATGTCAAGGCGTTGCTCAGCATTATGCCTGAACGTCTCAAGGAATATCATAAGGTATTTTCGGGCAACCTCATAGCAAAGAACCGTCTCGTGGGAGTAGGTATGCTTAAGAAGGAAGATGCCATAAATTATGCCATCACCGGCCCGAGCGGACGTGGTTCGAACTGGAGTTGCGACTGCCGCAAGAAGCATCCCTATGCAGTGTATGATGAAGTTCAGTTTGACGAGGTGCTCCTCGACGGCTGCGATTCCTACTCTCGCTACATGGTGCGCATGAAGGAGATAGAGCAGAGCTGCCGTATTCTCGAGCAGCTTGTGGACCGTATACCGGAGGGCGATATCCGCGCCCAGGTGCCCAAAATCATCAAGCTTCCGGCCGGCCGCTGGTATCAGCAGGTGGAGGCGAGCCGCGGCACGTTCGGTGTCTATATCGAGTCTGTGGGTGAGAAGACTCCGTTCCGCGTGCATTTCCAGAGCCCATGCTTCAACCTTGTGGGCGTTATGGACCTCTGCTGCTCCGGATATATGATTGCTGACCTCATCACAATCGGCGCCGCGCTCGACTTCGTGATTCCCGACATCGACCGATGATGCCCCAATCATGCGATTTCATTATAAACAACAGTAATACATCATCAGAAACTAACTTATTACAACAATGTTTGATTTCGGAACATGGACATCAGCGTTCAACGATTGGCTGCTTGGACTCGTGGGCAACACTGAGTGGCTCGCCGTCCTGATTGAATGCGTCATCATAGGCGTGCTGGTCCTGCTCACATATACCGTCCTGGCTCTCTTCTATATCCTTTATGAGCGTAAGCTCTGCGCTTGGTTCCAGTGTCGACTCGGCCCTATGCGTGTGGGTAAATGGGGTTTGCTTCAGGTGTTTGCCGACATGTTCAAGATCCTTATCAAGGAGCTTATCTGTCTTAAGGGCACCGACCGTTTCCTCTTTAAGCTCGCCCCTTATATCATCATTACATCTTCGGTGGTGATGTTGGCTTGCCTGCCTTGGGGCAACGGACTTCAGATAATCGACTGGAATATCGGCATTTTCTTCATTCTCGCCGTTTCTTCGGTGGGTGTGCTCGGTATTCTGCTCGCCGGTTGGTCGTCCAACAATAAGTATACGCTAATCGGTGCAATGCGAAGCGGCGCACAGATGATAAGTTATGAAATATCTCTCGGTCTGTCGCTGATGACCATCGTGATTCTCTCGGGCACTATGAGTGTCTCTGAGTTGGTGGCCCAGCAGGAGGATGCCTGGTTCATATTCAAGGGCCATATACCGGCTATCATCGCGTTCATCATCTATGTGATTACCGCTACTGCCGAGACCAACCGTGGCCCGTTCGACCTTCCTGAGGCAGAACATGAGCTTACTGCCGGTTATCACACTGAGTATTCGGGTATTCATTTCGGATTCTTCTATCTCGCCGAGTACCTCAATCTCTTCATCGTGTCGGGTATCGCCTCGCTGATGTTCCTCGGCGGATGGATGCCTCTGCACATTCCCGGTTGGGAGGGTTTCAATGCGGTGATGAACTGGATTCCATCTATCGTGTGGTTCCTGCTTAAGGCATTCTTCGTGTCGTTCGTGATTATCTGGTTCAAGTGGACGTTCCCTCGTGTGCGTATCGACCAGATGCTCTCGTTCGAGTGGAAGTATCTGATGCCCTTCTCTTTGGCCAATCTCGTGCTTATGACTTTGTTCGTGGCTTACGGATGGCATTTCTAATATCGTAAATGAAAAATTAATTATAAATATGGCGGGTAGCGCGAGTTTGCTACTCACTACTCACTAATACTAAGTTGACATGAGCGAAATTTTTGGCACGGTAACCCAGGTGATTGGTCCGGTGATCGACGTCTCTTTCGAGGGTGGCAAAGACAATATCCCTCCCATCTACTCGGCTCTCAAGGTGGAGCGCGACAACGGTGAGGAGCTGATCCTCGAAGTCGAACAGCACATCGGCGAGGATATAGTTCGTTGCGTGGCCATGGAGAGTACCGACGGTGTGCGCCGTGGTGTAAAGGTGCGCAATCTCGGGCACCCCATTTCTGTTCCCACCGGCAATCAGGTGAAGGGGCGCCTTCTCAATGTGGTGGGCGACGCTATTGACCTGCTCGGCGACCTCAAGCGTGAGGACCTTCGCGCCATACATCAGCCTGCTCCCGGCTTTGAAGAACTTGCTATATCGCAAGAGGTCCTCTTCACCGGTATCAAGGTGATTGACTTGCTTGAACCCTATTCGAAGGGTGGTAAGATTGGTTTGTTCGGTGGTGCCGGTGTGGGTAAGACTGTGCTCATCATGGAGCTCATCAACAATATCGCTAAGGGACACAACGGTTATTCGGTTTTCACCGGCGTCGGTGAACGTACCCGTGAGGGTAATGACTTGCTCCGTGAGATGATCGAGAGCGGTGTCATCAAGTATGGCAAGAAGTTTGAGGAGGGCATGGAGAAAGGGGAGTGGAATCTCGCTGACGTTGATCAGGATGAGCTCTCCAAGTCTCAGTCTACACTCGTATTCGGTCAGATGAACGAACCTCCGGGTGCGCGTCTGCGCGTTGCATTGACCGGTCTTACTATGGCTGAGCAGTTCCGCGACCATGATGGCGGCGGTAAGGAAATCCTTCTCTTCATCGACAACATTTTCCGTTTCACTCAGGCCGGTTCTGAGGTGTCGGCTCTTCTCGGTCGTATGCCTTCGGCTGTGGGTTATCAGCCTACACTCGCATCGGAGATGGGTGCCCTGCAGGAGCGAATCACCTCTACCAAGAATGGTTCTATCACCTCGGTGCAGGCTATCTATGTGCCTGCCGACGACCTTACCGACCCCGCTCCGGCCACTACGTTCTCCTTCTTGGATGCTACGACGGTGTTGTCGCGTAAGATTTCTGAGCTTGGTATTTACCCCGCTGTCGATCCGCTCGAGTCTACATCTCGTATCCTCGACCCCAATATCGTAGGTGAGGAGCATTATAACATCGCCCAGTCGGTGAAGCAGCTCCTTCAGAAGTATAATGAGCTTCAGGATATCATCGCTATTCTCGGTGTGGATGAACTCTCTGACGAGGACAAGCAGGTTGTGGCTCGTGCCCGCCGCGCTCAGCGTTATCTGTCACAGCCTTTCCACGTGGCTGAGCAGTTTACTGGTCTTCCCGGTGTAATGGTGCCTCTGGCCGAGACTATCCGCGGTTTCAAGATGATTCTCAGCGGCGAACTCGACCATCTGCCTGAACAGGCTTTCCTCAATGTCGGTACCATCGACGAGGCTATCGCTAAGGGTGAAGAAATGCTCAAGAATGTGAAGTGATATGACGCTCAAGATTATTTCGGCACACGATGTTTCGTTCAGCGGCGAGGTGACTTCTGTCACTATGCCCGGTGTCTTGGGCTCTTTCACTGTGCTTAAAAACCATGCCCCGCTGATTTCGGTGCTCTCGAAGGGTGTCATCAGATATACCTCCGACGGCGAACAGCAGCATGAGATCGAGATTGCCGGCGGGTTGGCCGATGTCAACGACAATGTAATTTCGGTGTGTGTATATTGACATCCCGGATGCTCAAACATTAATTTAACAGTAAGATGACGATGTCAAAACTACATAATGTTCCCTCCTTGCGTTTGGCAAGTGCCGGACGCTTGTTGATGATTCTCCTCGTGCTCATTTGCACTGTCCAAATCCCTGCGCGCGCAGAGGAGTCGGACAAGGAGAAGCAGCTTGATGTGAAGGAGCTGATTTTCGAGCATCTCGGTGACGGTTATGGCTGGGAGGTGCCTTTCTCTCATGCCTACCGTATCCCTCTTCCGGTGATCGTAAGGGCTGAGGATGGTTCGTGGCATTGTTTCTCCTCTGCCGGTCTTACACGCGTGGAGAAACATCATGATGCCAACGGCAAAACTACTGCACATGCGGAGGCAGTCATCAAGACTATCGACAACGATGGCAAGCAGTATCAGTTTCTGATAGCTCATACAAGCAAGCATAAGGATAAGGTGGTGCAGATCTTCCCTCTCACTCCTCAGGATGAGAAGGATCTCGAGACCAAACTCGGTTCTGTTGCTGCGGATCAGAAATCCGGTATTGCCGCTCCGGTCGTTGACGGTTATGTGTATTATGACGGTAAGTATTGGCGTGAGTATCGCCCCTTGGACCTCTCGATTACCAAGAATGTCTGTGCTCTCTTTATCACGGTGATTCTGGTGCTTCTGATGGTGTTCGGCCTTATCCGTTTCTACAAGAAGAATGGCATGAAGTCTCCGCGCAAGGGCATGGGCTTTTTCGAGATGCTTGTCGGTTTCGTATACTTTGATACCATAAAGGCTACTCTCGGCGACAAGACCGCCAAGTTCGCACCTTATTTGCTCACGGTGTTCTTCTTCATATTGACGATGAACCTCGTAGGCCTCATAGTGATTTTCCCCGGCGGTGCCAACCTTACCGGCAATATCGCCGTGACTTTGGTGCTTGCAGTGTGCACGTTCATCATGACCAATCTCTTTGGCAACAAGCATTATTGGAAGGAGATATTCTGGCCTGATGTTCCTATGTTCCTGAAGTTCCCTCTTCCCATCATGCAGCTCATTGAGGTGTTCGGTATTTTCACAAAGCCGGCGGCACTCTGTGTGCGTCTCTTTGCCAACATGATGGGTGGTCACATGATTGTCATCACGCTCACGCTCCTTATATTTATCCTCGGTGCGTTCGGCGCGGCTATCGCCGGCATGACAACCGTGATATCAGTGCTTTTCTCAATCTTCATGCTCCTCATAGATGTGCTTGTGAGCTTTATCCAGGCTTATGTGTTCACTCTCCTCTCTGCTATATTCATCGGCATGGCCAATGTGCATGAGGAGGAACATGAGGCCAAGGAAGACAAGGGCAACCCCGCACTCGAGCGCAAGGATGAGCAGGAGATAGCAGCCCACAAGGCCTTGATAGATAAAGAGGCTGCGGCCATCGACATTAAGTAGGCCATCCACATTTAACAAAGTAACAAATTAAAATAAATATCACATTTAAAACTTCTGAATTATGTTATCAACAATTCTGAATGAGGTAATTTCTCTCCAGCCACTCGCAGCGCTTGGCGCGGCTCTCGGTGCCTCTTTGGCAGCAATCGGTGCTGGTATCGGTATCGGTAAGATCGGTTCGTCAGCAATGGAGGCAATCGCACGTCAGCCTGAAGCTGCCGGCGACATCCGTAGTAACATGATTGTGATCGGTGCCCTTATCGAGGGTGTGGCCCTCTTCGCTGTGATTGTCTCTGCTCTTGCTATCTTCATCAAATAAGTAGCGGCGCAAGGACTTATTACATTCGAAAGTAGAATTTCCGCATAGCCTTCAGGAAGTTGCGGCAACGTCGCTTCCTGAAGGTTCGAGATTCACTTCTTTAATCTATCTAAAATTCAGCAAACATGGAATTATTCACACCTGATTTCGGCTTGGTGTTCTGGATGTTCATTGCGTTCATCCTGCTGTTTGTCATTCTCGCTGTGTGGGGATGGCCCGTAATAGTGAAAATGATGGAGGGTAGGGCCAATACCATTGATCAGGGTGTGGAAGATGCCCGGAATGCTAAGGAGCAGCTTGAAAACGCCCGCTCTGAAGCCCAGAAATATGTGAAGGAGGCTCAGGCCCGCCAGGCTGAGATGCTCCGCGAGGCTGCCAAGATGAAGACTGACATTATCGAGGCTGCCCGTGTGGAGGCTCAGAATGCCGCCAAAAAGGAAATGGATGCCGCAAAGGTTGCCATTGACCAGGCTCGCAAGGAGGCTGAACTCCAGTTCCGCTCTGAGGTCGGTAGATTCTCCATCGACATCGCAGAGAAAATGATGCGTTCCAAGATGAGCGATGATAAGGCTCAGAAGGAATTGGTCAATAAACTGTTGGACGAAATTGAGAAAAACTGATAGAAGATGATTTCCGGACTGATACCACACCGTTATGCACGTGCGCTCTTCAAGTTTGCCGGCGATACCGGCAAGCAGAAAGAGGTGTATGCCGAGATGAACAATGTCATCGAGGCTTTTCGCACAAACCCGGGCTTGGAGAAAATTCTCGCTAACCCGTTTGTAGACTCTGACGACAAGCGCAAGGTGCTGCTCGCAGCAGCCGGTGAAAAGCCCGGGAATGACTATCAGCGTTTTGTCTCGCTCATTCTCGATCATAAACGTGAGGAGTTTGCATTGCTCATGGCCCTGGCCTATCGCGATATTTACCGCAAGGAATATAAGATTTCGCGTGTGGTCATCACCACTGCGGCCGAACTTTCCGATGCGGAAATGAATAAGTTGAAGTCGGTGGTGCAGAAGGCTTTCAAGGACCGCTCTTTCGAGTGGCACTCTTATGTAGACCCTAACATTATCGGCGGGTTTGTTATCGATGTCGACACGACTCGTATGGATGCTTCCATTAGCAACGAACTCGAACAATTACGTCAAAATTTAGCTAAGTAATCATTATGCTTAATCCCAGCGAAATATCTGATGTTTTAAAGCAGGAGCTCGAAAATATCAATTCAAAAGTGAAATTTGAAGAGGTGGGCACTGTCTTGAGCGTAGGCGACGGCGTGGCCCATGTCTATGGTCTTGAGAATGTCCGTAGCAACGAGCTCGTGGAGTTCGAGAACGGTGCGACGGGCGTGGCCCTTAACCTTGAGGAGAGCAACGTGGGTGTCGTTCTTCTTGATAAGGTAAATGAGGTGACTGAAAATATGACTGTGAAGCGCACCGGTGAGGTGGCTTCCATCCCTGTAGGTGAGGGAGTGCTCGGTCGTGTCATCAATATCCTCGGTGAGCCGCTCGACGGCAAAGGACCTATCGAGGGCAAGCGTTTCAGGCTTCCTCTCGAGCGTAAGGCTCCGGGCGTAATTTTCCGCCAGCCCGTGAACCAGCCTCTTCAGACCGGTATCAAGGCCGTTGATGCCATGATTCCTATCGGTCGCGGTCAGCGTGAGCTTATCATCGGTGACCGTCAGGTGGGTAAGACTGCAATTGCAATCGATACCATCATCAACCAGAAAGAAAATTTCGACAAGGGTGAGCCTGTATATTGTATATATGTGGCCATTGGCCAGAAGGCTTCAACTGTCGCTTCTATAGTCCATACTCTCGAGAAGTATGGCGCCCTCGCATATACAGTGGTCGTGGCAGCAAATGCCTCCGACTCTGCTTCCATGCGTTATTTCGCACCTTTCGCAGGTGTGGCAATCGGTGAGTTCTTCCGCGATACCGGTCGTGATGCTCTCATCGTATATGATGACCTCTCTAAGCAGGCTGTGGCTTATCGTGAGGTATCGCTTATCCTTAAGCGTCCTTCGGGTCGCGAGGCTTATCCGGGCGATATCTTCTATCTCCACTCGCGTCTGCTCGAACGTGCCGCCAAGATTATCAAGGACCAGAAGGTGGCCGAAAATATGAATGACCTCCCCGAGGCTCTAAAGCCTATGGTGAAGGGTGGCGGTTCGCTCACGGCTCTCCCGATTATCGAGACCCAGGCAGGTGACGTTTCGGCTTATATCCCCACCAACGTGATTTCTATCACTGACGGTCAGATATTCCTTGAGTCAGGTCTCTTCAACCAGGGTATACGTCCGGCTATCAATGTCGGTATCTCTGTGTCGCGTGTGGGTGGTAACGCTCAGATCAAGTGTATGAAGAAGGTGGCCGGTACGTTGAAAATCGCTCAGGCACAGTTCCGCGAGCTGGAGTCGTTCACCAAGTTTGGTGGCGATATCGACCCTGTGACTGCCGCCGTGATCGACCGTGGTCGCAAGAACCAGAGACTCCTCGTGCAGCCGCAGTATCATCCCTGGCCTGTAGAAAATGAGGTGGCCGTGATTTATTGCGGTGTGAACGGTCTGCTCGAAAATGTGCCTATCGAGAAGGTGCATGAGTTTGAGGAGAACCTTATCCAGACTCTCCAGCTCCGCTACCAGAAGGAGGTGCTTGACGTGCTGAAGTCCGGTAAGCTCACTCCCGAGGTGGAGCAGACACTCGCGGCTGTGGCCAAGGAAGTGGCGGCAGGTCTCGCCAACTGATAATTCTTACACCTATTTTTTGAAATGGCAACTTTAAGAGAACTTAAGACACGCATCGGGTCGGTGGCTTCCACAGAGAAGATCACCGGCGCGATGAAGATGATATCGTCGGCCAAGGTGCACCAGAATGAGCAGTCGCTTAGAAAGCTCCAGCCGTTCAAGGACCAGATTAAGTCTATCATGGCTCATATACTTGCCACCGACGAGAATTTCGTCTCTCCCCTGATTGAGGAGAGGGAGGTGAAACGTGCCGCTGTCGTGGTGTTCGGTTCGGACGATGGCCTTTGTGGCGCTTATAATGTCAATATCCTCAAGGGAGTTGCCGAGCATGTTGACCGTATGCGCGATGCAGTTGGCTCCGATCTGGAGGTGACGGTCTACGCAGTGGGCAAAAAAATAGAGAAGGGCTTGCGCCGCATGACATCGCTCGGTGTCGATGTCAAGGTGATCGAGGGCGTAGACAGCAAGATGAATGGTGACAAGGTCAATGAGTTCACCCATATGCTTCGAAATGCTTTCAGCTCCGGAGAGTTCGACCGTATTGACGTTGTATACATGAGATATATTTCCATGGGGCGTCAGGTCCTTACACCGGAGACTCTGTTCCCGGTGTCGGAAAAGGCCATCGCAGGCGAGGCAGGCGAGGCCGATGAAAACCAACTTTACATATTCGAGCCTGATGCCAACAGCATCTTCAATGAGGTGCTCCCCATGTTTGTGCTCTCCACCATGCAGGAGGTTACCATCGAGAACCGCAGTTCCGAGCAGGCAGCCCGTGTAATGGCCATGCAGAGCGCCAACGACAATGCCAAGAAGCTGCTCGAACAGCTTCGTCTCGAATACAACAAGTTGCGCCAGGCAAGCATCACCACCGAACTGCTCGACATCGTGGGCGGTCAAGTGGAAAGATAAGTTAACTTTTGGTGGCCGGAGCAAAAGAGGTTTTGCTCCGGCCATATGAAAACCATATTTCTTTAATGAGTAATATAATTGATTATTTCAAGGAAGTCGGCAGCGGTATAAAGAGTCTCGTTACCGGTATGGGGGTGACTGGTAAGGAGTTCGTTACTCCCAAAGTTACCGAACAGTATCCTGAGAACCGTCAGAACCTCCGGATTGCCGACCGTTTCCGTGCTGAACTTACGCTGAAGTATGACGCTGATGGACGGCACAAGTGCATCGGTTGCGGCATATGCCAGATGAATTGTCCCAATGGCACTATCAAGTTGGAGACAAAGATGGTAGAGTTGCCCGATGGTAAGAAGAAACGCAAACTCGACAAGTATTTCTATGACCTCGGCAGCTGCACATTCTGCATGCTCTGTGTCACTTCTTGTCCTCAGGATGCGTTGGAGTTTTCTAATGATTTCGAGCAGGCTGTGTTTGAGCGTGACAAACTTGTCAAGCAGCTGAATTACAGACCCGAACCCGAAGGCGAACCGGCACCGGCCCCTAAGCCGGCCATGGATCCCGAGAAGCTTGCCGCAATCAAGGCTGAGGCCCTCAAGAAGGCAGCAGCCATCAAGGCCGCAAAGGCCGCTGAAGCCGCGAAGGCTGCCGAAGCCGGCAAGACGGAGGCTTGAACTCAGAATTTATCTGACCTAACACAGTAAACAACAATAACAACATAATGGATTCAGTAGCGAATATTATTCTCTATTTTGTGGTGGCTCTCGTCATCGTGGTTTGCTCCGTGCTGACTGTGACCTCCCGCAAAATTCTTCGCGCGGCCACTTATCTGCTTTTCGTGCTTATTGGTACAGCCATATTCTATTTTCAGCTTGGCTTCCAATTTCTCGGTGCTGTGCAGATTGCGGTCTACGCGGGCGGTATAATGGTGCTCTTCGTCTTCTCGATTCTCCTTACGCGTCGTCCTGACGAGGATACCCCTCTGCTCGATTCGCACCGACGTGCGCTCGGAATCACGGTGGCCGGCCTCGGTCTCGTGCTTCTTTGTCTGGCGATTTTCTTCATGCCTCTCATCAACGGTCTCTCTTTGACCGATTGCATCAACTCCGGCATGACAATCGACATGCACACCATCGGTCAGGCTTTTATCGGCACCAACCGTTTCCAGTATCTCCTCCCGTTCGAGGCGATCAGTGTTCTTCTTTTAGCATGTATAATCGGCGGCGTGACTGTCGCCCGCAAACGATAATCAACAACTGCTATGGACTTGACTATGTTATGGTATCTTGTTCCGAGTGTGGTGATGTTCGCAGCCGGCGTTTATGGTTTCTGCACCCGCAAGAACATGATTGCGCTGCTTATCTCACTCGAACTGGTACTGAATGCCGCCGACCTTAATTTCGTGGTGTTCAATCGTTTCCTTTTTCCCGACAGCATGGAGGGCATGGTGTTCACTCTCTTTGCAATCGCAATTGCGGCTGCTGAGACTGCTATCGCCATCGCCATCATTATCAATATATACCGTGAGGTGGGAAATACCGACATTAACTCTGTAAAACAAATGAAATTCTGATATGGGCTTGACACTTCCGATTCTGATTCTGGCCATTCCGTTCACCATGTTCCTTATCCTTGGGCTTGGTGGCGTGAAGATGAGCCATAAGCTGGCGGGCATCTTAGGTATCCTGGGTAACGGCACGCTGGCCGTGATTGCCTATATCGTGGCTTTCACCTATTTCTTTTCGGGCGATCCTGAGTTTATCGTCGATGGCGTGCGCCAGCAGGTGCAGCTCTTCGATGTGACTTGGCTTGCCTTTACCGACCGTATGGTCGTCAACATCGGCTTCCTGCTCGACCCGATTTGCGCCATGATGCTTGTGGTAATCACCACTATCTCTTTTATGGTGCATCTTTATAGCTGGGGATATATGGAGGGTGAGAAGGGTTTCCAGCGCTATTACGCGTTCCTCGCTCTCTTCACTTTCTCCATGCTCGGTCTCGTGGTCGCTACCAACATCTTCCAGATGTATATTTTCTGGGAGCTCGTGGGCGTTTCTTCTTACCTGCTTATCGGCTTCTTCTATAAGCTCCCCTCTGCGGTGTCGGCTTCGAAGAAGGCTTTCATCGTGACCCGTTTTGCCGACCTCTTCATGCTTATCGGTATCCTGCTCCTCTCTTACTATGTGTCGAGCACTCCGGCCGATGGCGTGCTTGGCGGTGCTTCGGCATTCAATTTCTTGATGCTCAACGCACAGCCCATAGCAGTGCTCCAGTCTACTGTAGGCGCTACATTTATGGGTGCCTCTGTGCTCACTTGGGCTATGGTGCTTATCTTCGTGGGTGGTATGGGTAAGTCGGCGATGATGCCGCTCCATATCTGGCTTCCTGATGCTATGGAAGGTCCGACACCTGTGTCTGCACTTATCCACGCTGCGACTATGGTCGTGGCAGGTGTATACCTTGTGGCCCGCTTCTTCCCGATGTTCTGCATCGTGCCTGATTCGCTTACATTCATCTGCGTGGTCGGTGCTATCACAGCTTTCTATGCTGCCGTAGTGGCTTGCGCCCAGATCGACATCAAGCGTATCCTCGCTTTCTCGACTATCTCGCAGATCGCTTTCATGATGGTTGCGCTTGGTTGTGCATACAATGAGCCTGTCGAAGGTGTGCATTATTCCGGTCTCGGTTATATGGCCGGTATGTTCCATCTCTTCACTCACGCCATGTTCAAGGCCCTTCTCTTCCTTGGTGCAGGTTGCCTTATCCATGCTGTTCACTCCAACAATTACACCGAGATGGGTGGCTTGCGCAAGTATATGCCGATATGCCATTGGACATTCCTCATCGGATGTCTCGCCATCGCCGGTATCTGGCCTCTTTCAGGTTTCTTCTCCAAAGATGAGATGTTGGCTGCAATGTTCAGCCGTCACTGGTTCTGGGGCGCTTGGATGACTATGGTGGCCGGTCTTACGGCTTTCTATATGTTCCGCATGTATTTCCTCGTGTTCTGGTGGGAAGAGAATCCTAAGTACAAGCATGAGGGTCACAAGCCTCACGATGCACCTTGGCAGATGTCTTTGCCGCTTATCATTCTTGCGGCTGTCAGCTGCGTAGCCGGCTTCATCCCGTTCGGCGAACTGGTGACTTTCAACGGTGAGCCTTATCACATCCACATCGAGGGTTCGGTGGCTGCTACTTCGCTTACGGTTGCAGTGCTTGCCATAGCGCTCGCAACAATCATGTATGCCAAGAAAAATCCATGGCCCGAACGTGTCAAGAATTTCTGGCCCTCGCTCTGGCGTGCCGCCAACCGTCGTTTCTATTGGGACGAGATTTACATGTTCATCACTCATAAGTTCATTTTCAATATCATCTGCAAGAGCATTGCCTGGTTTGACCGTCATATCATCGACGGCACCATGGATGGTCTCGCTGCGGTGACTCAATGGACTTCAGTCAAAATCAAGGGTATGCAGAGTGGTAGCGCCCAGTCTTACGTGATCTGGTATTTCTTCGGCGCTGTCGTGCTCGCAGCTATCACTTGGATATGTATATTGTAATTCTCAATTGTCGCAAAATATTTTAGATTATGTTTTCAAATTTCTTAATCTGGTTTGTTATAGTTCCCATCATCATGATGGCAGGGCTGGCATGTTGCGGCAATGGCAATATGAAAGCTATCCGCACGGTGATGGTGACATGCAGCACTGTCCTGCTTGGCATGGCCATCTGGCTCGTGTGCGAGTTCCTGCGCCTGCGCGGCGCCGGTGACACCTCCGAGATGCTTTTCCAGGGCAGCTGGATGTGGTATGAACCTCTCAATATTCACCTCGCTGTAGGTGTTGACGGCATCTCGGTGCTGATGCTCCTTCTCTCGGCTATCATCGTCTTCGCCGGCACTTTCGCATCTTGGAAAATCAATCCGCTTCCCAAGAATTTCTTCCTCTGGTTCGCACTGCTCTCTACAGGTGTGTTCGGTTTCTTCATCTCTATCGACATGTTCACCATGTTCATGTTCTATGAGGTGGCTCTTATTCCGATGTATCTGCTTATCGGCGTGTGGGGCACTGGCCGCAAGGAGTACTCAGCCATGAAGCTTACGCTTATGCTTATGGGTGGCTCGGCATTCCTTATGCTCGGTCTGCTCGGTATATATTGGCACAGTGCTCCCGAGGGTGGTGAACTCACATGGAATATCCTTCAGATTGCACACAACAATTCAATCGATCCCACTTGGCAGAACATGCTCTTCTGCTTCACGTTCGTCGGTTTCGGTGTGTTGGGTGCCATGTTCCCCTTCCATACATGGAGTCCTGACGGTCACGCTTGTGCGCCGACTGCCGTCTCCATGCTCCATGCAGGTGTGCTTATGAAGCTCGGTGGCTACGGTTGCTTCCGCATCGCCATCTACCTTCTCCCCTCTGCCGCTCAGGAGCTTTCTTGGATATTCATTATCCTTACAGGTATCTCCATTGTTTACGGTGCCTTCTCTGCTTGCGTGCAGACCGACCTTAAGTATATCAACGCTTATTCTTCGGTGTCGCACTGCGGCATGGTGCTCTTCGCAATCCTGATGCTCAACCAGACTGCAATGACCGGCGGTATCCTCCAGATGCTTAGCCATGGTCTGATGACAGCACTCTTCTTTGCGCTTATCGGTATGATTTATGGCCGTACACACACCCGCGACATACGTCAGATGGGTGGTATGATGAAGATTATGCCTTATCTCGGAGTCTGCTACATGATTGCAGGTTTCGCATCTCTCGGTCTCCCCGGCATGTCAGGCTTTGTGGCTGAGATGACCATCTTCTTCGGTGCGTTTGAAAATAGCGACCTCTTCCACCGCATCTTCGTGATTGCAGCCACGACCTCGATCGTGATTACCGCAGTCTATATCTTGCGAGTGGTGGGCAAGCTGATTCTCGGTCCGGTGCAAGATGAGCATCATCTCCAGCTCACCGACGCAAGCTGGTGGGAGCGTCTCTCCACGGCCACTCTGATTCTCTGTCTTGCCGGCATCGGTTTCTTCCCCAACTGGATCAACGAGACAATACAGCAGAGCTTTGTGCCTATCATCAACGCACTGAACACAGCCATCTAATTTGGCCTTCCGTAACCAAACGCTAATAAAAAATAAGCTAAAATGGATTATTCACAATTCGGGGCAATGTTGCCCGAACTTATAATACTGGGAGTTTTCTTCGTGGTCCTGCTATGGGATGTGTTCGGAGGAGAGTCTGCCCGTAAGGCTCTCACACCTCTCACCACTATCCTGTTTGGCCTCGCCACAGTGGCCATATGGATTTTACCCAGCTCCAATATCGCCGCGTTCGGTGGCATGTATGTCGACGACATGGCTTGCAAGACCATGAAGGCTATCCTTAATGTGGGTGTGTTCATCGTCCTCCTGCAGTCGGCCAAATGGGTTGAGAGCGATCAGGTGGCCATACGCAAGGGTGAGTTCTATGAGTTGATGCTCGTTACACTCTTCGGCATGTACCTCATGATTTCTGCCCGCCATTTCCTTCTCTTCGTCATCGGTCTGGAGTCGGCATCTCTGCCGTTGGCAGCGATGGTCGCATTCAACAAGCGTCATTATGAGAGCCACGAGGCTGCTTTCAAGTATATCATCACGGCAGTCTTCTCTTCGGCAGTATTGCTGATGGGTCTCTCATTTGTATATGCTTTCTCGGGCGGCTCGCTCTATTTCAACGATATCGCAGCTGCCGTGATTGGTGAGGAGTCAGGTCTTCTCGTCTGCGCACTCGCATTTGTGATTGCCGGCATCGGCTTCAAGCTCTCGCTCGTACCTTTCCATCTCTGGACTGCCGACGTGTATCAGGGTGCACCGACAGCCGTCACCTCATACCTTTCAGTTATATCGAAAGGCTCGGCTGCATTCGCATTCTTCGTGATATTCGTGCAGGCATTCGGCACACTCTATTCAGCACTCTGGGAGTGGATGATGTATGCAGTGATCATCGCTACAATCACAGTTGGTAACCTCTTCGCGATTCGCCAGAAGAACATGAAGCGATTCATGGCCTTCTCATCAATCTCGCAGGCCGGTTATATCATGCTCGGAGTGATGACAGAATCTGCGCTCGGACTCGGCTCAATGATGTATTACATCTTCGTATACATCGTGAGCAACCTTGCAGTATTCTCGGTGATTTCAGCCATCGAAAACAAGACAGGAAAGCTCAGCATGGACGACTATGATGGACTCCACAAGACCAATCCCTGGCTTTCATTTGCCATGACACTGGCTATGTTCTCGCTGGCAGGTATTCCGCCGTTTGCAGGCTTCTTCAGCAAATTCTTGATCTTCACATCAGTGACGGCAAGCAACAGCATGGCACTCTACATGCTTGTGCTCATCGCCTTGATCAACACAATCATCTCGCTCTACTACTACCTGCTCGTGGTTAAAGCCATCTGGATTAACCCCGGCGAGGCGAAAGTAGAATCATTCAAGAGCGACGGCTCGCAGCGTGTGGCACTCTGGATTTGCGTAGCAGGCATAATCCTCTTTGGCCTTGTCTCCAGCATCTACCAATACTGCATAGACTCAGCTACCAACCTGATAATGCTCTAAAGCAAACAGAAAACTCAAAAATAGAAAGGGCGTGCCATTCGGCACGCCCTTTCTATTTATGACCTCTGATAGGTCAAATAGGTCAAATAGGTCAAATAAGTCAAATAAGGCCAATATTAGCCTTATTGGCCTTATTAGCCCTATTGGCCTTATTAGCCCTATTGGCCTTATTAGCCTTATTGGCCTTATTAGCCTTATTAGCCTTATTAGCCCTATTAGTCCTATTAGGCTTATTTATTTTGGCTATTGCGGTAGTTGATTCGTGCCCGGCTCATTTCCTCTCTGATACCGCCATTCAGCAAGAAGTCTGACTTGCATTTTTCGATTAGTTTGCGAAGCAAAACATCAGCCTGGTGAATCAGAGTTATTGCAATATTGCAAATCACCTCATCACTTCGGGTCTTAATCCTTTCTCTATAAAACTCCGAGTCGTTATGTTGAAAGCATACCCTGCGGGTCTGTATGCTCCGCTCATCTGCCATATCCCACTTTGTCAAATCCCTAACCCGAAGATAATCCTCATAGTCAAGCAGAAGTTCCTGCAAGCTTGCTCTTGCCACATTTAGCAGTTTTATCTCGGTTTCCTTAGAAGTGGTAGAGGCTGCCGAACCCTCCGCAATATTTTGTCGCCCCGATCTCGCAGCCTGAACCATTTGATCAATAGTCCGGTCTCCCTTACTGAGATACTTATGAGCAAAAAAGTAAGTGATATCATATATGCACTCAGTCTTTTGGAAAGCGACCAAATTGCGGTAATTACCCCTCTGAGGGAGAAAATCCTGCACCATAACGAGTCAATTTAATAAATTAAAATTAAATAAGTCAAATAAGTCAAATAAGCAAAATAGCAATAGCCTTATCAGCCTTATTGGCGCTATCAGCCCTATCAGCCCTATCAGCCCTGTCAGCCCTATTAGCCTTATTGGCCCTATCAGCTCTATTGGCTCTATTAGTCCTATTAGTCCTATTAGTCCTATTAGTCCTATTGGGCTTATTAGCCAGATAGTCCTTATTAGCCTTATTAGCCTTATTAGCCTTATTAGACTTATTCTTTCGTTTAGTTTTCAAAAGCAAACTTAGTAAAAAATTATGGTCAAAACAATCAAATCAAACTTTTTGGAAAAATTAAGTTTGCAAGAATAAAAATAAGTAGCTATATTTGTGGCGTAGACCGCTTTGCAGAGCCCGGTCACGGGCAAAGGGGTGGGTCTGCGCCATCGGCATGCCATAAGACATGCCAAGACATTTAGGAAAAAGCGTTTACTCGACGCTCACTCTTGACAAACGGAAATCTGGAAAATTTCAATCTTCGTCAAGAATGAAGCAAACAGTAGATGCCTATGTGGATATGTATATTCCGGTTGCACCCGACGCGTGAGCGCCGGGAATAGTCGTATTTCATATTCTGCGTGAGGCTCTGTAAGTTTGCTCGTTCAACGAAGATGGGCATTCCAGAGCCTCCGTTTGTGGAACGAGCAGACAGTAAGGCTCTCACGCTTTTTTTATACATTCGAACTAACAGCCATCAAGGGAGCATTGGCAAAAATGCGTTATTCAATGAAAAGCTTGATTATTTTACGCGGTGTAGGTGGCCAAGGTAAGTCCACTTCATTAAATGTGTTGAAGAAAAAACTTGAAGAGAATTCGACTTATGATAGTATTATGTTAGTACCTCATCCCGATGGTTATGATTGGATTTCTATTTTTGGTGGTCCGTCAAGAAAAGTTGGCATAATATCTTTTGGGGATCCGGGTGCAGAAGATCACGTAGACTCCGTTCTACGGGATATGCTTGCAGAAGATGTTGATATTATTTTTGCTGCAAGTCGGACGCGTGGTGGTGTATTGGATTTAATCTACGAATTTGCTAAAGAAAATAGTTACAGGATTATTGTTACCGCGCCATTGCATTTGGAAAATCAAAATGAACAAACTGTTATCGAAACTCTCAACTCTGAGTGTGCCGATATGTTGATAAATCTGATTGAAAAACTCTAAAATTAAGTCTAAAATGAAACAGAATCGATTTACCAACTATATTGCACCGTTAATTGCTATTATTTTAACTTTAACGTTTTGTTCGTGTAATGACGATATAGGCGGGCCGAAACTTAAATATGAAAAAATGAATCTCGGTAGAATTAACCTGACAGGAGCTAAGCAGTTGGCTTTAAAAACCGGAGATGCAACAAGGGCTATTGATGGAGAATATCTATCAGCAGGTCTCTATAAAATAGATTAAAATGGCAATATTTCAGCAGTAGCCGTATATTTTACTACCGATAAGAAAGGCAATAAGCTAAATAAAGAATATGCTCTTAAAGTCGCACCGAAAGTTTTTTTTAAGTTGACTGATAATTATGCTATGGCATTAGGTTGTGATTACTATGATGCGGATGGAGACAAGGTACAAGATAAATGGATTTCGGATGGCGAAGGAGACGATACACGTTGGATCAAGCAGGATGTCCCATACAAGGATCTTTTGATACGCCTTTCTGATGGTAAAATATGGTGTATAGATGGCGTTACAGATAACTTAGATTTATATAAAGAATATGAATACTATGATGATGATTTTAAAGAAATAATAGAGTGGGATTTTGATTTATTTGGTGAGTACAAGGAAGATGGTTGCGGCTCATTATATTACAGATTGGAAAACAACGTATATAAATATAATTTGGACAGCAGTGAGGCATCGTTTGAGCAGGTGGTTGCATTGAATTTTGGATATAATAATTTTGATAGAACATATTATCCCTGGGGTATCGCTAAAAATGGAGTCGTATGGAATCAAACTCGTTCAGCAGGACCCGGTGGATACAATAGAATTGAGTTTGCGTGGCCTCATTCAGGTTTCTGTAAAATAGATTGGAATAACATAGCGAGATATTCAGGGTATAATCATACAACCAGCTTAAGCCATATAAAAGAAAATTTGAAGATGGAAAGCGAAACTGGTTTCCGATTTGTTCAGGTAAAGGAAAGGATGTTTGCATTGATAGCAAGGGAATTAGTGTTTGAATTTTTTTATTCCGAATCTGAAGAGCATTATAAGGACGCAATTGAATGGGCGTATGATAACAATCTCGAAATGTTTAGGGTTATGGAGTTTGAAATAGGAGATACTCCTGAAAGTTTGAAGCCGAAGGCTCCTTGTTTAACATATGGCCTTGCCGATGGAATTGCCTATGACCGTTTTGAGTTTAGCAGGATGTTTATCCGCAACACTTTGATAAATTCCAGATCTTCTTTCTTGGCTGTAGACAATTCTATTCTTGTTAGTAATGGTAATGACAAATCAAAGTTATCTATAATTGATTTGGATAATCCTGAATGGCGAGACCTTAAGGAATTGGATTTCAAACTTGATTTAGAATCAGCAGATGTTATGGATGGGAAAATATTTGTTCTCAATAATGACAAGTCTCATCTTGGTGTATATTGGTTTGATATAAAATCATTCGAGGATGGTTTCACTAAATTCAATGTTACTTTGCCTGACTATGTGTCATATTCCATGATGGAAAGTAGTATAAAGGGAGGATTAGTAGTTTATGTCGGACGCAACCCCGGGACAGGAAACTATGAGCGTATACGTGTCAATATCCTTACAGGAGAAGCTTCGCATGAAACATCTGAGATTGACATGTTTTTTCAAACGATTGTCAGCCTGAATTAATCCGAACTTTAAGAATGGTGTTTTAACAAGTCGCGGTGGAGAGTTATTACTGACCGCGACTTGTTATAATATTAATTTTCCGGCACTGATGTTGACTATGTATTTTGGTTGAATGTAAATTCCCGGTTGAAGTGTTGAAATCAAAGAATCGCACATGCGTCAAGGTGTGTATCACATGCGTCAAGGTGTGATAATGAGTCTTGTATTTGGTTTACAATAAGACACGTAATTCATAAACTAATAGTAAAGCGAGGATTTCCGTTTCGGGAAGTCCTCGCTTCTGTTATTTGTCTGGTTTTAGCGGTTTACTCGTCGGCTTTCTTGGCGGCGGGTTTGCGGCCCGGTTTGCGGCCCGGTTTTGCTTTTGGCTTTGATTCGGTTTCTGCCTTTGGCTTGCGGCCCGGTTTGGCTTTTGCCGGCTCTTTCGCTTTCGGCTCGGCCACTACCTCTTCGTGTTCTACCACTGTCAGGGTGTCGTCGTTGAGGATGTTGGCGCGTAAGGTCTTCACCTCCTTGTTGAGTGAATTGATTTCGCTCGCCTGATTGCGGATGGTGAGCAGCAGTGAGTTCAGCTCTTCGTTGTCGATGCTCTCGGGGTACTGTTCCTCAACGCGCACCAGGAAGTCGGCCAGGACGTTCATGTAGTTGGTGAACGCCGAGAAGGGTGAATCGTAGGGGCTGAATGCGGCGTGCGATGCCCCGTCGGCCATGTTCTTCGTGCTCATGTAGTAGAAGTGGTCGCTGCTCTGCAGGTATTCCCAGTCTTGCTTCAGACGGCGGTCGTCGCAGAGGCTCACGCGTTCAGCCACGCCGTAGAGCTTGCCGAGAGCTTCATTCTGCAAGCCGTTGCCTTTCCATGCCGACACGTCGCGGGCCTCGTCGATGCCCGACATCGGATATGGCACTGCAAGCTCTCCTACAGCCTTCATCTTCGATACAACCTCCGAAGGTGTGGCAAATACTATGTTGCGTTCGGCAGCGAATCGAGGAAGCGCCTTCATGAAGAGGAAAATACCGGTAGATGCCGGCAGGAACGAACCGAAGGTGTCCATGCTGAAATGCAGGTTTATAACCTGTTCCTCCTCGGGAAGCGCAGCCACCCAGTCCATGTATTTGTCTGCGTTAAGGGGATATTCCGGCCACTCGGGATTGTTGAAATTCTGCGACAGGTCAGAGCCCAACTTGTCGTTGGTAAGCAGAAGCTTCAAACCGGGGGCTGTGGCTGCCTTGTAGATATAATTGGGCGACTTCCAGCCAAGCACATGCTTTGCACCCACCGTGAGACAGCTGTTGAAGCCCATGGCCTTTATGAGCATGGCGATGTCGTCGTCATATATCAGCTCGGTGTTGGAGAATGTTTTGGGAGTGACGTTGAGCGTGTTCTTGAGCATCACCATCTGCTTCTTCACATCGCGCATGAACTCCTCAGGGTCTTCGAGCGAGGAGAGCGAGTGCGAGTAGGTGCCGGCGATAAACTCCACGCATCCCGTATCTGCAAGCTGTTTGAGTTTCTCAATCACTTCAGGTACATAGAGCTGTAGTTGCTCCAAGGCGGTGCCCGACACCGATATTGCGCACTTGAAGCCACCGTTGCTTTCGCGAATCATATCGAGCAGCGTGTCGCACATGGGCAGATATGAATTCTCTGCCAGGCGGGAGATGATTTCGTCGTCAGCAAAGTCGTCATAATAATAATGGTCATTGCCGATATCGAAAAAACGGTATCTTTTCAGTCTGAAAGGCTGATGAATCTTGAAATAAAAACAGATATTTTTCATTTGTTCGTTTTGGCTTGTTGTAAATTCCGCTACTGCCATGAGGCGTAATGCTGTCGCCATTAGGCATGAAATGTGCGGAAGTTGATTGTGGTTACTTATTTCTGTCGGCGATAACTCTCTTATATATGTCGATCACCTTCTTGCCGGCCTTCTCCCAGGTGATGCCGTGTATCTCCTCTATGCCGCGATCACGCAGTTCGCGGTGCAAGGCGGGGTATGTGGTAAGCGCGTGCATGGCGTCGGCCATTGCGTCAATATCCCAATAGTCGGTCTTGATTACGTTGTCGAGAATCTCGGCGCAGCCCGACTGCTTGGAGATAATCGACGGCACCCCCATCTCCATAGCCTCGAGCGGCGATATGCCGAAAGGCTCTGACACGGAGGGCATGACGTATACATCGGAGTCGGCAAGCATCTCATACACCTGCTTGCCGCGAAGGAATCCGGTGAAATGGAAACGGTCGGCTATGTTGCGCTTGGCCGCAAGCTTGATCATCGCATCCATCATGTCGCCCGACCCGGCCATCACGAATCGTACATGCTTGTTCTTCTGGAGCACCTTGGCGGCAGCTTCCACAAAATATTCCGGACCCTTCTGCATGGTGATGCGTCCGAGGAATGTTATCACATTGTCCTTCTTCTCGCGGCGCGGCAGGTTAAGGAGCTCGTCGCTGAGCGGAATCACGGCATTATGTACCGTGGTCACTTTATCGGGGCTTATGCCATACTTGTCTATGACGGTGCGGCGTGTCAGCTCTGACACGGTCATGATATGGTCGGCATTCTCCATGCCATCCTTCTCGATTGCAAACACCGTGGGGTTGACATTGCCGCGCGAACGGTCGAAGTCGGTGGCATGCACATGTATCACAAGCGGCTTGCCGGTGACATTCTTGGCATGTATGCCGGCAGGATAGGTGAGCCAGTCGTGCGAGTGTATTATGTCGCACGGTATGGTGCGTGCTATCACTCCTGCCACTATCGAGTAATTGTTGATTTCTTCAATTAGGTTGTCGGGATATTTGCCCGAAAACTCTATGCAGCCCAGGTCGTTGAGACGCATATAGTTGAAGTCGGCATAGATATGGTCGCGCAGTGCGTAATAAAGCTCGGGACTCATCACCTTGCCTATACGGTTCTGCACATAGTCATAGTTCACATCGCGCCAGGCCACCGGCGTGCAGTTGGCCCCCACGATATTGGCGAATCCCTTCTCCTCGTCGCCCCAAGGCTTGGGGATGACAAAGGTTATCTCCATGTCGCCATTGTTATACATGCCTTTGGTCAGGCCATAACTGGCTGTGCCGAGTCCACCGAGAATATGAGGGGGGAACTCCCAGCCAAACATTAGTGCTTTCATGGTTTATTCGGATTGCGATAAGAGTTTGCTCATTCGGTTCACGGCACGTATCGTGCTCAATATCTCGCCTACGTTTTTGGCTGTGCTGACTGCGCCTCTGCCTGCATATGGCGGGTTGGCGTCATACATCTCCGACAGCGAGCCGATGCACCCTTCCGACATCTCATCCTCGAAGCCAATCAGCATGCGCTCGATAAATGACACTCCGCTCATGCCGAACACCTTGAAGTAAGCATCGGCGTAGAAGCCAAACAGCCATGGGCGTGCCGGTCCCTGATGCACGGTGTATTCGCGTTCAGTAGGATTGCCCACATATACCGGACGGTAATTGTGGCTCTTGGGGCTGAGCGAGCGCAGACCCTTGGGGGTGAGTAACTCGCGTGTGCAGAAGTCAAGCACTTTCTTGCGCTGACGACGGTCGAGAGGGGAGTTCTCCAAACCTATGGCAATAGCCATGTTGGGTCTCACCTCCAAGTCGGTGTATGTGCCGTTGACATAATCATACAGGTAGCTGTAATCATTGAGGAATGTATCGACAAACGACTTGCCGCAACGGTCGGCCAGCTCCTTAAGCTGTTCGGCATACTCCGGCTCAGAGCCGTTTGATTCAAGCATCCCGATGAGGAACATAAGCGCGTTATACCACAATGCGTTGAATTCCAAAATATATCCGGTGCGAGGTATGATGGGACGGCCCTCTATCGAGGCAGACAGCCAAGTCACGGGCTTCTCTGTGCCTTCGCTTGTCAGGAGTCCGTTATCTTCGAGATTGAGGTTGTTAACCTTGCCTTGGCGTATGCACTCCACGAGCCATCTCACATCTTCGAGATAACGCTCCCTGCATTTGTTTACATCATTGTAACGTTTGTATTGCTGTATAGCCCACAGTGTCCATAACGGTATGTCCGGCAGGTCAATCTCGCGAATCACGCGGTCTTTCTCGCCTGTATCGATATAGTGGCGCAGGGCCTTCATGAAGCTGCCGAGTATAGCGTGGTAATCCTCCTCGTGGTCAATGGCGAGAGTGCAACCGGGCAGCGCAATAAGCTCATCGCGACCGCGCACATTATACCAGGGGAAACCTGCCATGATATACATGCCATGCTCATTCTTTACATAGAACTGTTTGGCGGCATTCTTAAGGCAGTTGAAGAAACTCGTGCGGCATGTGCGTGTCTTGAGCTCGTTCTCGTAGGTTGAAACGAAAGTGGACGGGTCGTTCTCGAATGTAGAAGCCGAGAAGATTATCGATTCACCCTTTTTGATGGGCAACTCGAAATACCCCGGCACCCAAAGGTCCTCCTTGTAGGGGATACCGCGGTCACGGTCCTTATAATATTCTATGCCATTGTACCAGTGGCCGTCGTCAACCCATGTGGCTTCCTTGTTGAACTGCATGAAGAGCGACGGGTAGCCCTCATAGAGGCAGGAGGCTATTCCGTTGGGCACATGGCGAATCTCACGGTTGATGCCGGGGTTCTCCACCACAAGGCTGTTGGCGTTGCGAAATGCAAGGAATGGCTTGAATCGCAAGGTGGTGGGGGAGTGGGCCTCCAAGAGCGTGTATTTTATCAGAATCCGGTTCTCATGTGAAATAAATACTTTCTCCTTGGTCATGATGACCCCGCCTACGCGGAATGTCAGTTTCGGCACTGACTCGCAAGTGAACTCGCGGATGTACTTATGGCCATTCGGACTGAAGACGTTGTCGCCATATTGGTGCAAGCCGAGATTGAATGATGCGCCATGCTGTATCACCGATTCGTCAAGGGCCGACAGCAGCACGTGTGCCTTGTCGTCCATCTCCGGAATCGGTATCACAAGCAAGCCATGCTGTTTGCGTGTGTTGCAGCCCACAATGGTGGTGCAATGATAAGCTCCCGACATGTTGGTGCGCAGCATCTCCTTTGGCAACGATTGCTCCAGGTTGATCATAAGGTTCTTGTCAAATTTCAGATAACTCATGATATGCTGTGATGTTAAAAAGTTTTTTTATGGTATATACATTTACAATGTTTTCAAAATAAGTGACCATCTTGGATAGTGGAGCGTGACCAACTGTTCATAAGAGAAGAGAGATAGCCGGTAAGATAACCATTGCCGTGAAAAGGAAGATTTGTGATCAACGTTGCCTGCTTTCGGTATGTGTCAATACAAAATTACATATTTTTTTCGAAACGGGCAATATGTTTTGCAACATGCAACAAATGTTCAATACTTTGTCAAATTTTTATCATTCCTTATCGCTTGTTGCGTGCATCGGTCAGCATCTGCTCCCTTATTTCGTCGGGTGTCGGAAGGTCTATATCCTTCACGAGAAGTGAGCCGAATTGTTCGTAAGCCTCGTCGAAGTCGGCTCCGAGCTGGTCGGTCATGCGGGCATAGATATTATTGAAGTCCGGTATGAAGTCGGTCACACCTTGCTTGTCAAATTTCTCCAGAAACTTCGCCACCGTGAGCTCGCCCGGCTCTATGGCGGGTATTCTCC
>CAJUIJ010000009.1:0-2148 GCA_910586175.1 uncultured Muribaculaceae bacterium
AATTTAGACTAAAGCAATGGCTAAGATCGAAAATTTCAATTTCAATGGCAAGAAGGCCATCGTACGTGTGGACTTCAATGTGCCCCTCGATGAGAACGGCAATATCACAGACGACACCCGCATCCGCGGCGCCCTCCCCACCCTCAAGAAAATACTTGAAGACGGAGGCAGCCTGATCCTCATGTCGCATATGGGCAAACCCAAAGGCAAGGTCAACATGAAGCTGAGCCTCAGCCAGATCAAAGATGCGGTTGCCAAGGCACTCGGCACAGAAGTAAAGTTCGCGCCCGACTGTGCTAAAGCATCAGAGGCAGCCAAAGAGCTTAAGCCCGGCGAGGTGCTTCTTCTTGAGAACCTCCGCTTCTACCCTGAAGAAGAGGGCAAACCCGTAGGCATCGACAAAGCAGACCCAGCATATGATGATGCAAAGAAGGCCATGAAAGAGAGCCAGAAAGAATTTGCAAAGATTCTCGCAAGCTACGCAGACGTATACGTCAACGACGCATTCGGCACAGCACACCGTCGCCATGCATCTACAGCCGTAATCGCCGACTACTTCAACGAAGACAGCAAGATGCTCGGCTTCCTGATGGAAAAAGAGGTCAAGGCGGTAGACAACATCCTTAAAGACATCAACCGACCCTTCACAGCCATCATGGGTGGATCGAAAGTATCGACCAAGATCGGCATCATAGAAAACTTGATGGACAAGGTGGATAACCTGATACTCTGCGGCGGCATGACATTCACATTTGCCAAGGCACGCGGCGGCAAGATCGGCCAGTCGATCGTAGAAGATGACAAGCTCGACCTCGCCCTTCACATCATCGAGCTCGCAAAGCAGAAAGGTGTAAACCTCGTGCTCGGCACAGACTGTGTGGCAGGCGACAAATTTGCCAACGATGCCAACCAGCAGATATGCTCAGTGATGGATATACCCGAAGGCTGGGAAGGCATGGATGCAGGTCCGGACTCAATCATCGCATTCCGCAACGCTATCCTCCCCGCCAAGACTATACTCTGGAACGGTCCTGCCGGCGTATTTGAATTCGACGCATTCGCAAGAGGCTCGAAGGCAATTGCCGAGGCAATCGTGGAGGCAACAGCCAACGGCGCCTTCTCACTCGTGGGAGGTGGAGACTCAGTGGCATGCGTCAACAAATTCGGCATGGCTGACAAAGTAAGCTACGTATCTACAGGCGGTGGCGCACTTCTCGAGGCAATTGAAGGCAAGACACTCCCCGGAGTAGCGGCCGTATCAGGCAAATAATCTCCAGAATAAGAGAGCTATAATATTAACGGCAAAAGACACGTTCTAAATAAAGAGCGTGTCTTCTTTTTTTACACATTGACATAATTCCTGATATATGAAAAGAGAAGTTGGGAACAAAAGCTTATGTTTTAAAAATATGTTTTAAAAATATGTTTTATAACACATCCTTATAAACACCAAAATGCGAATAAAATAAAAATGAGCGAGCAATAACTTAAAAAAACAAAACAGGTATTGACATTTTAATAATAAAATATTAATTTTGCAGTTAATAAGAAGCACGGCAACGTGAGACACACCCTGCATCAAAGGGCGGTGAGCGAACGGACGAGGTAACCTTAAAACATGAAGGCTCAGGTTCATAATCGAGACTGAGGAGTTGCCGGGAAGTGGCAACTAAGAGAGACCCCCGTTTATTCAATCGCAAAAAAGATAGAGATAAACTAACAAATAAATTAACTAACCAAAACAAAATCAGTAAAGATTATGGAATCTCAGAAACCTATGGCTAACCAGCCTGCGGCCACTGCTGCCGCCAAGATCAAGAAAGAGGAAAAGATCAGCCAGGTGCGTGGAATCAAGAACGCATTTATCGTGATCCTCTGCTGCTGTGCAGCTGCAATATGCATCTTCCTCTTCGGAATGGGCTACAGTGGAAACTTTGAAGGTGGCACAACAGAGGGACATCCCCTTAACTTGGCCGGAACAGTGTACAAAGGTGGCTTCATCGTGCCTATCCTAATGACACTTCTTCTCACCGTTATCGTTCTTTCGATAGAGCGTTGGATCGCCCTCAGCTCTGCTACAGGCAAAGGCAACACCACCAAGTTTGTTGCAGACATCAAGGCAGACCTCGCAGCTAACAAGATTGACGC
>CAJUIJ010000009.1:2158-28982 GCA_910586175.1 uncultured Muribaculaceae bacterium
TGACGCAGCTATGCAGCGTTGCAAGACTCAGAAAGGCTCAGTGGCATCAGTTGTTTACAACACACTCGTACGCTACAAAGAGATGGACGCCAACACAACTCTCAGCAAAGAGCAGAAACTGACTACCCTCCGCAACGAGGTAGAAGAGGCAACAGCACTTGAGATGCCCGCACTCTCACAGAACCTCCCCATCGTGGCAACACTCACCACACTTGGTACACTCGTCGGTCTTCTCGGAACTGTGATGGGTATGATCAAGTCATTCCAGGCCCTTGCATCATCAGGTTCACCTGACTCAACAGAGCTTTCTACCGGTATTTCTGAGGCACTTGTGAACACCGCCTTCGGTATCGCAACCGGTGCATTTGCAGTAATCTCCTACAACTTCTTCACCAACAAGATCGACAACCTCTCGTACGCTATCGACGAAATCGGTTTCTCAATCGTGGCAACATTTGCTGCAACCCACAAATAATTGTGGATAGAGACAACAGAATACAATAACCGATTAAATAGTTAATAGCTACAATGGGAAGAGTAAAGATAGCAAAGAAGAGCACATTCATAGACATGACGGCTATGAGTGATGTGACCGTGCTTCTGCTTACCTTCTTCATGTTGACCTCAACCTTCCTTTCAAAGGAACCGGCCACAGTTATTACTCCGGCATCAGTATCGACTGAGAAAGTCCAGGAGACGAATGTGGTGCAGGTGCTTGTTAATCCGGAAGGTAAAGTCTGGCTTACGATGAACAATGACACCTCCGCCAACTGGAGTAACGAGAAGATGAAGATTGCACTTCTCGACAGAGTAAGCGAGATTTACAATGAGACGCATAAGAACAACCCTGTGAAATTCACAGACCAGCAGAAGTACACATTCAGCAAACTGGGAGCATTCGGTGTACCATTGTCGAAGATGGGAGAATATCTTGACATGGTAAATCAACCGGAAGGTCAGACCAAGATGGACAAATGGCTTGAAGGAGACGGCGACCCCAATCATCCTACAGGCATACCCATCAATTGGAATGACAACGATGCAACACCCAACGAGTTCCAGATGTGGATGAAGGCCATGCGTCAGTCAGACAACGAGAACCTGACACAGGCCATCAAAGACGGAACCGGTGTGGCCATCAAGGCAGACCAGAACACATCGTTTGACGTGATACATCTTGTGATGGACAATCTTCAGACGATACACATGAATAAGTTTACGTTATTGACAGCTCTGAAAGGGGCAGAAGAATAAAAGGAAATGGCAGAAGTTCAACAAAATGATGGTGGCAAAGGTAAGAAAGGCCATCAGAAAAAAATGCAGATCAGGGTGGACTTCACCCCGATGGTCGACATGAACATGTTGCTTATCACCTTCTTCATGCTCTGTACGACAATGATCAAATCTCAGACGCTGACGATAGCACTACCGTCGAACGAGAAGGTGGACAACGTGGAGAACATGTCGCAGGCATCGGAAGATGATGCAGTGACTATCATTCTCGACGCAAAGCGCAAAGTAGGTTCGATGGAGGTAGACACAGTCAACGGGAAGGTTGTGCCGGTGGTATACTACTACTTCGGTAAGCCCGGCGGACAGAACGGTCTCGGCGAAAGCCCTGACCAGATATCGGCCAACAACAACCTTCAGGTATCCGAATTCCTTGCAAACGACGAAAAGACAGGAAAAGGTCGCGGCATTCGCGCCATTATCCAGGAGCGTAACAAGGATGTACTCACTAAAATCAACGAGCTGAAGAAAAAATATGCAGACGGTGGTTTTGGTAGCCTCGAGACAAAGCAGGGCCGCGAACAGGCTCAGGCCAAGTATGATGAGGAAGCGTCAAAAGTCAGGAAAGATGAAAATCTGAAGAAACCTGTGATTATCATCAAGTCAACACCCCAGGCATCATTCGGAAGCCTCGTGTCGGTGCTCGATGAGATGCAGATCAACTCGATTTCCAAATATCAGATTGACAACATGACCAAGGCCGATTCAGTAATGGTGATTGACTTCCAGAACCGTCATCACAATTAATGTTGGATTTATTAACCTTTAAAGCAACAGAAAGAAATGGCTAAAAGAAATGTAGATCTGACATCGGCCGAATGGCGTGACCTTATATTTGCAGACAAGAATAAAGAATTCGGAGCATATCAACTTCGTAAGGCAAGCGACAAGCGCCACAACATGGCATTCCTGTACATGCTTATAGGACTTGTAGTTGTTGTGATTCTGGTGATTGGCTACAGCAAGTGGTCAGATTATCGTGATGAGCAGAAAGCACTTGCACTCCAGGAGCAACGCGAGAAGATGATGGCAGCCGCCATCGCTGACCAAGCTGAGGAAGAGGTGCCCGAAGAGGAACCGGAAGAGCAGAAGTTCGAACAGCCTGAGGTTGAAGTGCCGCAGGAAGTGCTCGCTACCGTACAGGTGACCCAGATTGCCATCGTGGAAGCCGACAAGGTGAAAAACGAGGTGATGGACATGGAGACACAGAAAGAGGACAACACCGCCCGCGGTGTGGTGAATCAGGAAGGAAGCGATGACGCCGACAAATTCAAGGCAGTTCAGGAACAGGTTGTGGTTAAAGAACCCGAACCCGAAGTTGTGAAGCCCAAGGAAGAGGAAATCTTCGTGGCAGTGGAGCAGCAAGCTGAATTCCCCGGTGGACAGGCAGCCTTGATGAAATGGCTCAGCAACAACATCCGTTATCCGGAATCTGCACAGCAGAATGACATCCAGGGTCGTGTGGTAGTTAAGTTCGTCGTAGAAAAAGACGGATCGATCGGACAGGCCACTATTGCCAAGGGTGTAGATAAAGACCTTGACCGTGAGGCACTCCGCGTGGTTAAGAAGATGCCGAAATGGCAGCCCGGTAAAAACAACGGTGTTGCAGTGCGAAGCTACTTCAACTTGCCTGTGACATTCAAATTGCAACAGCAATAATTGAGATTCCCCTATAACTTAACGAGGAGGAGGGCCCGAAAGGGCGCTTCTCCTTATTTTATATTTTATCCATATTTTATTATGTGTACTTCAATTTATATTATGTGTACTTCATTATTAAATTTTGTTAGCCTACAATCATAGATTCAGGATTAATTTAATGTTGCGCAATTTAACTAAATTTGTTAAATTTGTAGTCGAATATAACCCAACATAGTGAACTTGCGAAGCATATAATTGTTAAAATATTAGAAACACTTGGAGATAAGACTACAATTATGGCATATAAGACTACAGTTATATCCATAATGAGTGATGTTTCTTAACAACCGGAAAAATTAACAACGACGCAAGTCACAAAAATCACAAGTTATGAGAGGAAATGAAAACGGAGGAGGCCAGCCAAAAGCAGGACGTCTGGCATTTGGAATATTGATGATATGTGTATACATCGGAGTCGGACTGTTGTTCTTCTTCAATGTGCTCAACATTGACAATTACACAATCAGCTGCATCATAGGCGGTCTGCTGTGTGCATACGGTGTATGGCGCGGAGTGCGGCTATATAAAGGCTGGAATTAATCCAGTTGACACATTACGTCTGATAATTGAATAGGAGGCACATTACGCCAGACAAGCAACCGCTGACACATGACTGATGATATCTTGCGGCAGACAGCAATATCAGACGTTTGGTTATCTACACTATTTGGACATTAAAATGGATGCAAGGTGAAAAAATTTGGACAAATTGCGATAATAGGACTCTCAGTTCTCGCCGGACTGGGAGTTGCTTCATGCACGCAAGTGAAGCGGGGAGAGTATGCCAAGGGGTCAGGCACGATATTTTGTGATGATGGTTTCAAGAATATACTTGAAGAGGAGATCGAGGTGTTTGAATTCTCCTACCCCGGATCGTCAATATTGCCATTCTTTGTCAGCGAGCAGGAAGCCATCGACACGCTGATGAGCGACAATACGCAAGCCATCATAGTGACCCGTGAGCTATCGAAAGAGCAGAAAGACTTCCTCAAGAGCAAATACAAGCGCGTGGCTCGCACACATTGCATCGCCGTAGATGCAGTCGCATTGATAACTAACAAAGAGAACAATGTGCAATCACTGTCAATGACAGAGATTGGCGACATACTCAACGGTAAAGTGACAAAATGGAGTCAGGTAGCCGGCAACGACACAACATCAATCAAGATAGTTTTTGACAACGCCGGCAGCTCCACGGTGAGCTACATGCGCGACAAATTCCTGCCCGAAGGTAAGAAGATTTCTGACAACCCTAATGCATTCGCGCAGAAAAACAACGCATCAGTGTTTGATGTGGTTAAAAAAGACCGTAACGCATTGGGCATAATCAGCGTAAGCTGGCTTGGAACTGACTTGAGCGCAGCGAAAAAAGTCCCTGTGGACCAGCGTTATGAAGATTACACCAACGAAAACGACACAATAGCCACCAACCTGACAACTGAAGTCAATATACTTAGGGTAAGCAATCCTACGGAAAAGAATGACTTCAACCCGATAGCATATAAACCCTGTCAGGTATATATTAATTCGGGAGAATATCCGTTATTTAGAAAGGTATACATGATATCTACAGCCACGAAAGGTGATGTGATCAACAGCTTCTACATGTTCGTGACCGGATTTGCAGGGCAAAAGATTATATCGAAGACCGGCATACTCCCCTATCACATGAATCCCCGGGTGGTGGAGCTGAAGTGAAATCATTAAACCAAATAATATAGAACTAATCTAAGGAATAACAACGACAGAGATAATGGCGTTGTGTATTGCAGGGAGGCAATGCCTCCTGCATTAGGAATAGAAATAAAACATATAGACATAAAAAGATGAAATTCAGAAACATTCTTACACTCTGTCTGGCCGGCGTCTCTATGGGCGCATTTGCACAGACACACGTACAAGGAGAGGAATACTTCAAGGCAGACCAGTTTGAGAACGCCAAGGACCTTCTTACCCGCAGCCTCAACAATGCCGGCACCGATAAGTCGGTAAGCGACTACTACCTCGGTATGATTGCCATCAACGAGAATAATACTGCAGAAGCATCAAAATATTTTGATGCCGGTGTAGCAGCAAATGCACAAAACCCCTATAACTATGTAGGTCAGGGGCTTGTAAAGCTCATGGCAGGCGATCAGAAAGGTGCTGAGGAGCTCTTCAAGCAGGCAGAGAAACTGACTAAGAAAGATGCTTCGCTCGATATCGCCATAGCACGTGCATATGACCGTGTGGATCCGACCCGCTATGAGAAGCAGATCAACAAGAAAGTTGATAATGCACGCAAGCACAACATGCAGAGCCCTGAAATCTATATCTTCGAGGGAGACCAAGCCCGCGAGATCAAAGACTGGGGAAAGGCAGCCGGTATGTATGAGATGGCCAAAGGCTATGACCCCAACGCCACAGCTGCATACGTGAAGTATGCCAATCTCTACACCATGGTAAATCCTGACTACGCCATCAAGATGCTCAACGAGCTTCTTAGCGTGAACCCGCAGTCGGCACTCGGCCAGCGCGAACTCGCCAATGCCTACTACAACAAGAAAGATTATGCCAAGGCTGCAACACAGTATGGTGCATATGTACAGAATCCCAGCCACTTCAAGAGCGACGAGAACCGCTATGCATTCCTCCTCTTCTACGGCCAGGACTATAAGAAAGGATATGACTACGCAACGAAGCTTCTTCAGGAAGACCCCAAGAACTTCACCGCACAGCGTTATCAGTTTATGAACGCATGTCAGCTGCCGGAAATGAAAGACCAGCTTCTTCCTATGGCAGAAGCTCTCTATGCAGCTCACATGAAAGATGCGAAAAACAACAAATTCGCCCCCATAGACTTCACACTGATATCAAGTGAGCTTTCGGGTGCCAAGCGCACAGACGAAGCAATCTCGGTGCTTCAGGAAGGTATCAAGGAGAATCCTGAATTTGCAGACTTCAACAAGAGCCTCGCATTCGCATATCTCGATCAGAACAACCTGACCAAGACAGCCGACGAATACTCGGTATATCTCTCCAAGATAGAACCCGGATTCAACGATTACAAGCAGCAGGGTATTTTTGACTTCTATGCAGCCGTAGAGAACAAGGCAGACGCTGCACTTGTAAAGAAATATCTCGATGCAGCCAAGGCATGTGCCGACAAAGCAAGCGAACTCAACCCCGACAGCTACTGGCCTTCCAAGATGTATGGAGACATCGCCAAGCAGACAGCAGCAAACGAGGATGCAGCGACTTCAGCAGCCGTAGCAGATTATGAAAAAGCCATCGGCCTTCTTGAAGCATCTGCCAACCCTATGGCTTACAAGTCTGATGCCAAGACCATGTATATGTATCTCGGCAACTACTATGCAGGCCAGAAGAACACAGCCAAAGAGAAAGAGTACTTCCAGAAAGCACTCCAATACGATCCCAACAACGAGTCGCTGCGCAAATACGTAGAGTCGCTCTAAGAAAGATACATTTTCATTAACGACACAATAAGGCACTGAAAATAAAGACACAAGGTCAAGAACCTGAATAAATCAATTACCCACATCAGCGAGGGGGAGGCAAAAATGCCTCCCCCATTTTTTATATGTAAAATGAGGCAAATGAAAGGGCTTGCAAAATATCATACAGATTTTAATATTATTTTGGTAAAATTTATCATTTTTTTGTATTTTTGTGTTTTAAAAGAATTTGTATCCAAAACGGAGAGCAATGAGCAAAGAAATTAGAATCAAGAAAGGTCTTGACATACCTTTGGAAGGGGGAGCAAGCGACATTGAAGTCAAAGACACCCTGACCGAAAGGTTTGCCATCGCGCCGGACGACTACCCCGGCTACACATGGAAAGCGGCTGTAAAAGCAGGTGACACTGTGAAAGCAGGTGAGCCGCTTCTGTATGCAAAAGAAGATGAGAACCTGTGCCTCACATCGCCGGTGTCGGGCACGGTGCAGGAAGTGCACCGTGGCGAACGACGCAAGATAGAGTATGTGTCGGTAGACTCCGACGGTAAAGAAGAGCAATATGATTTCGGCAAACTCAGCGATAAGGAGCTGCAATTTGCGGCGCTGAAGCGAAGCGGACTCTTCGCCATGATGCGCCAGCGCCCGTTTGACATAGTGCCGATGGTTGACATCAAGCCTCGCGACATATTTGTAACCGCATTCGACACTGCACCCCTTGCCAAGCCTCTCCTTACAGATGCAATGCTACCCTATCTGGAGACAGGACTTAAGACATTGGCTCAGTATACCGATGGCAAGGTGTATCTATGCGTAGCTGCCGGCTCAGGCATCACGAGCAAGGCAGCGGAAGTATACGAGTTCAGCGGCCCGCACCCGGCAGGCAACGCCGGCACACAGATAGCCGCCATCAGCCCTGTAAACAAGGGAGAGACCGTATGGACACTCGATGCGGTGACAGCAGTGCGCATAGGCAAGCTGATGAGCGAAGGGAAACTCGACTACACCGCGCGAGTGGCATTGACCGGTGCTGACATGAAAAATCCTCACATCGCAATCACTAAAATCGGCGCATCATTGTCAACACTGCTTAAAGGGGAGGTCAATAGCGAAAAAGGGCATGTGCGTATCATATCGGGCAACGTATTGACCGGTATTAAAGAAGATATGGAGAATGGCTGGCTCCGCTGGCCATATCGTCAGGTCACGGCAATCGATGAGGGTGACAACGCCGACGAATTCATGGGCTGGGCAACTGTAAGCCCGAAAAAATATAGTGTAAAAAGATCATTCCCGGCATTTCTGAAAGGGCTCAACAAGCCATTCAAATTTGATGCACGCATCAAAGGGGGCCACAGGGCCTTCATCATGAGCAACGAATATGACAAGGTGTTCCCTATGGACATATATCCGGAATATCTGCTCAAGGCAATAATGGCCGGCGACATAGAACGCATGGAGCAACTCGGCATATATGAAGTGGCACCCGAAGATTTCGCGCTTCCTGAATTTGTTGACACCTCCAAGCAGGAGCTCCAGAAGATAGTGCGCGAAGGACTCGACTACTTGCGAAAGGAGACAATCTAAGGCTTACAGGCAACAGGACTCACAAGCAAGCTCAAACGAAAGTTAAATAATTCGCAGCCAATATAAAGATAAAGCAAGTCAGCGACAAAACAAGAAACAAAAAAATTAAAACAACACTATAGTGAAAGGACTAAAACGACAGATCGACAAGATGAAGCCGCAGTTCGAAAAGGGAGGGAAGTTTGAGAAACTTCATTCCGTATTCGACGGCTTCTACACATTCCTTTTCACACCGAACGAAACTTCGCATAGCGGAGTTCACATTCACGACAGCAATGACTCCAAGCGCACCATGATTATGGTGGTGTTAGCCCTTATGCCCTGCTGTCTGTTCGGCATGTGGAACATCGGATACCAGCATTATCTGGCAATCGGCAGCATGGACCAAGGATTCCTCAGCATGTTCATCTACGGTTTATTCGCAGTGCTGCCGCAAATACTCACCGCCTATATCGTCGGATTGGGCATAGAGTTTATCGTGGCCCAGATACGTGGACATGAAATTCAGGAAGGATTCCTGGTATCGGGTATACTTATCCCGATGATATGTCCGGTAGACACGCCCTGGTGGATGCTTGCCATCGCAGTGGCATTTGCAGTGATATTTGCCAAGGAGGTATTTGGAGGCACCGGCTATAACTTCTTGAACGTAGCACTTGTGACACGCGCTTTCCTCTTCTTCAGCTATCCATCGAAGATGAGTGGCGATGGTGTTTTCGTGCAGCTTGGAGCCGGACAGCCGGTAGATGCATTCACAGGAGCGACACCGCTCGGCCAGCTTGCATCCGGTTCGGCCGACACTGTGATTACCAACATTGTAGGCAGCCCCTTGACTTCAAGCGACATATTCTTCGGTCTTTATCCCGGCTCGTGGGCTGAAACCTCAGTGTTCTGCATACTGATCGGCATGGCGATACTATTGATTTCCGGCATGGCAAACTGGCGCATAATCCTCTCCGGACTTGTAGGAGGATTCATAATGGCGTTTGTGGCTCACCACTGGGCATCACCGCTTTATCCGGTGTCATATCTGCAGCCGTTGGAACAGTTGGGACTCGGAGGCTTCATGTTTGCCATCACATTCATGGCCACCGACCCTGTGACAGCATGCCGCACCAAGACCGGCATGTATATCTACGGTGCATTGATAGGCATAATCGCCATCTTGATACGAATCTACAATACGGGTTATCCTGAAGGCGCGATGCTTGCAGTGCTTCTTATGAACTGCTTCGCACCGCTGATCGACTACTGCGTGGTCAATGCCAATGTGCGCCGCCGCATGCGTCGAGTCACAGTCAAGAACTCCTAACCATAAAGCGAAATGAACCGTCAAAGCAATACATATACAATAATCTACTCCATCATATTGGTGGTAGTAGTGGGTTTGGCGCTCTCGATAGTTTACCAGGCCTTGCGTCCGAAGCAAGTGGAGAACATCGACAACGACACGAAACGACAGATACTGGCTGCCGCGCTCATCACCCCTGAGAATGGAGAGTCGGTAGCAGAGCTTTACTCAGAATATATTACCGACTCCTATATCGTCAACACCAAGGGAGAAAAGGTAGACTCCGACATAGACCCCTTCTCAGTCAATGTGGCGGATCAGGTGAAAGAGGCAGACATGGAGAAACGACTTCTACCCGTGTTTGTGTGCAACCTTTCAGGCAAGTCCGACACCGAAGATACCACCGGCGACAATGTGAAATACATAATACCTGTGTATGGAGCCGGACTATGGGGTCCGATATGGGGCTACGTGGCGATGGATGCCAACGGAGAGAATATCTACGGAGCATACTTCGCACACCAAGGAGAGACACCCGGACTTGGCGCAGAGATCGAGAAGCCGGCATTCAGCGACCAGTTCCAGGGCAAGGATATCTTCTCAAAGGACGGAGCATTCCAATCTATCATGATTGTCAAGAACGCACCCGATCCTCTTCCCGACAACGAGGTGCATGCCATAAGCGGAGGCACCATCACCAGCCAGGGGGTTCAGAAGATGCTATCGAACTCACTTGAACCATACACCGCATTTTTCAAATCGCTCAAAAAATAATTTCAGAATAAACTATCATGAATCTGAAAAAAACATTCTTACCGCTGTTCAACCCGTTGTCGAAAGACAATCCGGTGATTGTGCAGGTGCTCGGCATATGCTCTGCTCTTGCAGTTACGGCGAAAATGGAGCCGGCTCTGGTGATGACCATCTCCGTGACAGCAGTGCTCGCTCTTGCCAACGTCATCATCTCACTGATGCGAAACACCATACCCTCGTCCATACGAATCATAGTGCAGCTCGTAGTGGTGGCGGCGCTTGTTGTAATCGTAGACCAGGTGCTGAAGGCGTACACCTACGATGTGTCGAAAGCGCTCTCGGTGTTCATCGGCCTTATCATTACCAACTGTATCATCATGGGTCGTCTGGAGGCATTTGCCCTCAACAACCGTCCATGGCCGGCATTTCTCGACGGAATCGGCAACGGACTTGGTTACGGCATAATATTGATTATAGTGTCATTCTTTCGCGAGCTTCTCGGCAGCGGCACACTCTTCGGCTGTCAGGTATTCCCGCAGAGTTGGTATGATGCCGGCTATATGAACAACGGCCTCATGATATTGCCTCCTATGGCACTCATCGTAGTGGCATGCATCATATGGGCACACCGTGCAATCAATAAGGATCTTCAGGAAAAATAAAGACGTCAAGATATGGAAAATCTGAATTTATTCATAAGGTCGATATTTATCGACAACATGATATTCGCCTACTTCTTAGGCATGTGTTCGTATCTGGCGGTATCGAAAAATGTAAAGACAGCCTTCGGGCTCGGTGTAGCCGTCACATTTGTGCTGATGATCGCATTGCCGGTATGTTGGTGCATCAACGAATACCTGCTCAAGCCGGGAGCGCTGAGTTGGCTCGGTGCGGAATATGCCGGTGCTGACCTTTCGTTTCTCGGCCTCATCATGTTTATCGCGGTGATTGCCACACTGGTGCAGATACTTGAGATGTTCATAGAGAAATATAGCCCGGGATTGTATAACTCATTAGGTATCTTCTTGCCGCTGATAGCTGTGAACTGTGCCATATTGGGAGCCGTGCTTTTTATGCAGCAACGCGACTTTAGCAATGCCTGGACAGCCACTGTCTACGGAGTTGGTTCCGGCATAGGCTGGCTATTGGCAATCGTATGTCTTGCGGCAATACGCGAACGACTCAATGAGAAAGTGATACCGGCACCGCTACGCGGCATAGGCATAACATTTATCATCACAGGTCTGATGGGCATAGCGTTCATGAGCTTCCTCGGCATAAAGCTGTGACACCGTCATATATAATAAATATTTAGAAGATGATATTGACAGATATTATATGGGGAAATGTGATTGCGGCATCGCTCATATTTCTCGTGATAGTGCTCGTGCTGACCATAATCCTGCTCCTCGCCAAGTCATGGCTTGTGAACAGCGGAGAAGTCAGCATATCGATCAACGAAGGCTCCAAGGTGCTTCATGCGGCAGCCGGAAAGTCATTGCTCGCCACGCTCAACGACAACGGTGTTCACCTGTCGAGCGCATGTGGAGGCAAAGGAAGCTGCGGACAGTGCAAGTTGCAGGTAGTGTCGGGAGGTGGCGACATACTCCCCACCGAGGCAGTTCACTTCTCGCGCAAGCAGATCAAAGACAACTGGCGTCTCGGCTGCCAAGTGAAAGTGAAGTCGGACCTCGAAGTGAAAGTGGATCAGGCTGCCCTCGATGTGAAAGAATGGGAATGCGAGGTGATAAGCAACAAGAACGTGGCTACGTTTATCAAAGAATTCATCGTGCAGCTGCCTAAGGGAGAGCACATGAACTTTATCCCCGGCAGCTACGCACAGATACGCATACCGCAATATGAGATGGACTACGACAAAGACATCGACAAGTCGCTCATAGGCGACGAATATCTGCCGGCATGGGAGAAATTCGGACTCTTCACTCTCAAGGCAAAGAATACTGAAGACACAGTGCGTGCATACTCAATGGCCAACTATCCGGAAGAGGGTGACCGCTTCATGCTGACAGTGCGAATCGCCACTCCCCCGTTCAAGCCGAAACCTCAGGTTGGCTTCCAGAACGTGCCCGCGGGTATCGCATCAAGCTACATCTTCTCGCTTAAACCGGGCGACAAGGTGCTGATGAGCGGTCCCTACGGAGACTTCCACCCGATAGTTGACTCGAAGGCCGAGATGATATGGGTGGGCGGTGGTGCCGGTATGGCTCCTCTCCGTGCCCAGATTATGTGGATGACGAAGACTCGCCAATGCCGCGACCGCGAAATGCACTACTTCTATGGAGCGCGTGCACTCAACGAGGTGTTCTATCTTGACGACTTCCTGCAGCTGGAAAAAGAATTCCCCAACTTCCACTTCCATCTTGCACTCGACCGTCCGGATCCGGCAGCCGATGCCGCAGGTGTGAAATATACAGCAGGTTTCGTGCATGACGTCATGTTCAAGACATATCTCAAAGACCATGATGCACCTGAAGATATAGAGTACTACATGTGCGGTCCTGGCCCGATGAGCAATGCTGTCAACAACATGCTCTACAACCTCGGGGTGGAACCGGAAAGCATCCACTACGATAACTTCGGAGGTTAATATAATGCTAATAATACACTTATAAGCAGGTGTATGACCTATAAATTTAATAACATAACAACACATTCCAACTATGAAGAGAGACAATGAGGTTTTTGATATCATAGACCGCGAGCATCTTCGCCAGCGTCGTGGCATTGAGCTTATAGCCAGCGAAAACTTCGTGAGCGACGAGGTAATGCGAGCCATGGGTTCGTGTCTCACCAACAAGTATGCCGAGGGCTATCCCGCAAAGCGCTATTATGGCGGCTGTCAGGTGGTCGACGAAGCGGAGAACCTTGCGATAGAGAGAGCCAAGAAACTTTTTGGCGCAGAATGGGCAAATGTGCAGCCTCACAGTGGCGCACAGGCCAACATGGCAGTATTCATGGCATGCCTGCAGCCCGGTGACAAATTCATGGGTATGGACTTAAGCCATGGCGGACACCTGAGCCATGGAAGCCCCGTGAATTTCTCAGGCCTTATGTTCGAGCCTATAAGCTATACGGTGGAGGAATCAACAGGCCGAGTGAACTACGAAGAGATGGAGGCTAAGGCACGCGCAGAACGTCCGAAGCTCATAATAGCAGGCGCAAGCGCATATAGCCGCGAATGGGACTATGCACGCATCCGTGCACTCGCCGACGAAATCGGTGCAATCTTCATGGTAGATATGGCACATCCAGCAGGTCTTATTGCAGCCGGTCTGCTTGAGAACCCCGTGAAACATGCTCATATCGTCACCACTACCACCCACAAGACACTCCGTGGCCCGCGCGGTGGCATGATCTTGATGGGTAAGGATTTCGACAATCCCTGGGGCAAGAAGACTCCCAAGGGTGAGATAAAGAAAATGTCAGCGCTTCTTGACTCAGCGGTGTTCCCCGGTGTGCAGGGAGGTCCGCTGGAGCATGTCATCGCAGCCAAGGCAGTTGCATTCGGAGAGGCACTTCAACCTGAATGGAAAGAATATGCCATACAGGTAAAGAAGAACGCCGATGCGCTTGCCAACGCACTTATAGCACGCGGCTACAAGATTATATCTGACGGCACAGACAACCATTGCATGCTTGTGGACCTTCGCCCGAAGTTCCCGGAGATGAGCGGCAAGAAAGCAGAGCGTGTGCTTGTGGAGGCTGACATCACTGCCAACAAGAACATGGTGCCCTACGATTCACGCAGCCCGTTCCTCACCAGCGGTTTGCGCTTCGGCACAGCGGCAATCACAACCCGTGGTGCCAAAGAAGAGCTTATGGAGACAATTGCAGGCCTGATTGACCGAGTGCTGAGCGACGCAGACAATGAGGAGACAATCAAGGCAGTTCGACAGGAAGTGAATGAAATGATGAACGACTATCCGATGTTCGCTTGGTAACTTTGGAGTCCGACTCATAAACATGAATAAAAAGGGGAAGCCGGAACGCACATGTATGCACTCCGGCTTCCTTACTTTAATGAAAAGTGATCTTGACTTCATGAAAAAGTAATCTTGACTTCAAGAAAAAGTAATCCTGCTTTAATAAAACGTAATCATGAATAATTGGCCTTCCAAGATATTTGTTACCGGCACGGACACAGATGCCGGCAAAAGTTATGCCACCGGATGGCTTGCCAACCTGATCAACCAAGAAGGAGGCAACGCCATGACTATGAAATTTGTACAGACAGGCAATAACGACATGAGCGAGGATATCGAGGTGCATCGCCGCATCATGGGTATTGACTACACGGAATTTGACCTTGACCACACCACCGCACCCGAAATATTCACTTACCCATGCAGTCCGGACTTGGCCGCACGTATCGACGGGCGCGAAATAGATTTCATCAAAATAGACAATGCCGCCGACAAGTTGGCATCGGCTTACGGCACATTGCTTATTGAAGGTGCCGGAGGGCTCATGGTGCCACTAAAGGGTGACTATCTGACCATAGACTATGTGAAAGACCGCAAACTGCCGGTGGTGCTTGTCACGAATGGCAAATTAGGTTCGATAAGCCACACATTATTAGCTCTTGATGCAATAAAGAGGCACGGACTTGATCTTTGTGCCGTAATATATAATCCACATTTCGATTATGACAAAATAATTTCGGAAGATACGCGTAAATATATAAGACGATGCGTTGAAGAGAGTTTCGAGGAAGCTGTTTACCTTGAGATGACTTCACTTACATGACCATCCTGAAGAGAATATGAATCAGAAATACGAACAACAAACGACCTCACACAATCCGGGCAAGATATGGAAAACCTCAATAACAAAAGAGGAACTTTCAAGCTTACCGGCAGAGGCATATAGCGGGAGGATACACTTAATAGACAAGCAAGAGGAAATAGAGGAAGCTGTAGAGGCATTGTGCAACCAGCGTATCATAGGCTTCGACACAGAGACCAAACCATCGTTCAGACGTGGTGAACGCAACACCGTTTCACTTCTTCAATTGTCGACCGCGACTGACACATATCTCTTCCGTCTAAATCATATAGGCTTACCTGCCGGTGTATGTGAGATTCTCGAGAATGAAAATATACTGAAGATTGGTGTTTCGATACATGATGATTTCCTGAATTTGCACAAGAAATTCAAACTCAACCCCAAGGGATTCGTAGACCTTCAGACATATGTGAAAAATTTCAATATAGCAGACAACAGTCTGTCGCGCATATACGGCATATTATTTGACAAGCGGATATCGAAGGGACAGCGACTGAGCAATTGGGAGGCCCCCTCGCTTACACAACACCAGCAGGAATATGCTGCACTCGATGCGTTGGCTTGCGTGAATATATATAACCATCTTCTCACTCATGGCTTCGACTATCGGACTTCAAAATATTACCGGGAGTTTGATGACCCTAATTATCAACAGGAACATTTTGAGCCCGTCTCATAAAATCTTACCCATTGGGGCGGCTTACTCTCTTATTGGCATTTTGGCTATTAGCCATGGTGATATATTGACTATTTTTAATCATTTAAAAAAGTAATCGTTATGCCAGAACGTCAACTTAAAGGAAAAAAGAAGAAAGTGCCGCGCAGCGTATGGATGCCTGCATTGCTATTGATATATCTATTCGGCATGACACTTTGGTTTGCCCCGCAACTCATCGCCAATGGAGAGATTGCACGGCTTGTCATAGTGTTTTGCTCAGAAATATTGATAATAGTGTTGCTGCGATTTTTCTTGCTTAAGAGAGAGAAATCTTAGGATTTTCGTGGCTTGGCCTTGGTGGCTTTCGCTTGGTGGCTTTCGCTTGGCTTTGCTTGGGTGGCTTTGGTTTGGATGACAAGGCTTGGATGACAAGGCTTGGCTTGGCGCCTTTCAGGCGCCCACAGAACAAAAATTGACGCTAATTTTCTTTTTTCACTTTTGAATCTTTCTTTTGCAGCTACCCTTCTGCTTGTGCTCTTTTGGTGCTCTTTTGGTTGGATTTTTTTATTTTTTTGATTTTTCCTTTTAAATTTGCATGGTTAACCATTTAAGTTGTTTAAACTAATTTTTAATATCTGCTATCATGGTAATGTTTCTTTGCGCCTTGGCCGTCCTCATTGTGGGTTATCTGGTATACGGCACCTTTGTGGAGCGCATGTTTGGCACTGACAAGAATAATATCACCCCGGCTCTCACGAAGCAGGATGGTGTAGACTTTGTGCCACTACCCACCTGGAAGGTATTTCTTATACAGTTTCTCAATATCGCCGGCATCGGACCGATATTCGGGGCGATAATGGGTGTGATGTATGGCCCGGCAGCCTTTTTATGGATCGCATTAGGCACAATCTTTGCCGGCGGAGTGCATGACTTCATATCAGCAATGATTTCGCTTCGATGCGGCGGCAAATCACTCCCCGATATAGTCGGCACGGAGTTGGGTAAGAATGTGGAGAGGGTCATGGCGATATTCACGCTCGTGCTCCTGATTATGGTCGTAGCCGTGTTTGTGCGTACACCGGCAGGCCTTCTTGCATCTATGACACCTGATATATGGAATGTCAAAGTTTGGGCGGCATTGATATTTGTATACTACGTGTTGGCGACGCTTCTTCCCATCGACAAACTTATAGGTAACCTCTACCCTATCTTCGGGGCTTCGCTCCTCTTTATGGCGATAGGGATAAGCGTAGTGCTGCTGTTTGGCGACACAACGATACCTACCGATCTGGCCGGAGGCTTTGGTGATAGAATGTCAGACCCTGATACCAACCCGATATTCCCGATGATGTTCGTGTCGATAGCATGCGGTGCGATATCCGGTTTTCACGCCACACAATCGCCCATGATGGCCCGTTGCCTGAAAAATGAGAAACATGCCAAGCCCGTATTTTATGGAGCCATGGTGGCCGAAGGTGTCGTAGCACTCGTCTGGGCAGCTGCTGCGATTGCATTCACAGGCAGCTACGAAGAGCTTAGCATCTTCCTGTCGTCACACAACGGTGATGCCGGAGCCTTGGTGCAGGCAGTTTGCGACAACTGGCTCGGCGTGGTTGGAGGCATTCTTGCGATACTTGGGGTCATCGCAGCTCCAATCACCACCGGCGACACTGCAATGCGCAGCGTACGCCTTATCATCGCCGACATGTTCAATATAGACCAGAAACCGATTTTGAAGCGACTCGGGGTGGCATTGCCGATTATATTGGGCAGTTACTTCCTGCTCCAGATTGATTTTTCAATACTCTGGCGTTACTTCGCATGGTCTAACCAGACACTTTCGATATTCACATTGTGGGCATGCAGTGTTTACCTGCTGAAGCAAAATAAGAGTTGGATAGTTACTGCCATACCTGCAATGTTTATGACAGCAGTTTGCGTAACCTATATTTTCTTTGCTCCTACCGGCAGTGCAACATCAGGGATAGGCCTACCCTTGGAAGGAGCCATTGCAGTGGGCTGCGGGGTCTCTCTGCTATTCTTAGCATTGTTTCTGCGCAGTCGCGCAAAGTATGTACGGACTCTGCAATCCGACTGACCTCAGATAATAAAAAGATAATACAATAAAAAGCTCGACCTCACGGCCGAGCTATTTTATAGTTTTCTACAGGTAAAAATCTTAAGGTAAAAAAGATTGTTTTGGTCACTGCAAAGTTACGACTAATATTTCATTCTGCAAAATGAAATAGGTCAAAAACACCAAAACATGTTGTATAACATATAAATCTCGCTAAAAACCACAAAAAATTAGTGGCAATTTGTAATTTCTGCGCTATTATTTCTGTTCGAGTTGGTGGAGAGTCAGGTTTTTGCCGTCCCAACGGGCGTAGCTGCATCGTTTTATCCATTCGCCGAGCACTACCATTGTGGCCTTGTCGGCAAGTTCCACCCTTTCGAACAGATGCAGGTGGCCATAGATGAAGTATTCTACATCGGGATGCTCGCGCATGTATCCGAGACTGAAGTCGGTAATGTTTTTCATCATTCGGTCGGCATCCTCATCTTTTGGCAATTCGCATTTGCGCGAGTGTCTGCTCCAATTGTAAGCAAAAGGAACTGTCCAGCGCGGATGAATGCCGGAGAAGAGGAATTGGCAAAACTTGTTGCGAAACAGCTTACGCAGCAGCTTGAACGAAGGTTTAAGTTTGCCTATGCCATCGCCATGCGTCATCAGAAATTTATGGCCATCAAGGTCAAACACCTTGTAGCCATCCACCACCTCTATGCCGAGTTCGGTGGGCAGGTAATCGAAAATCCAGATATCGTGATTGCCGATAAACCATACAATCTTTACCCCACGATCGGCGAGTTCGGCGAGCTTGCCGAAAAAGCGTACGAATCCTCGCGGCACCACGTAGCGGTATTCATACCAGTAGTCAAGCACATCACCGAGCAGAAAAAGTGCGTCAGCTTCCTCCTTTATTGAATCGAGAAAGCTGACCACCCTTGCTTCAGCACTGCGCGAATCCTCAAAATAGGGTGCACCTAAATGAAGGTCACTTAAAAAATATGCTATCACAGGAAACCGAGTTCTAATTTAGCTTCTTCCGACATCATGTCTTGCGACCATTCAGGCTCAAACACAAGACGCAAGTCTACCTTCTCGGGGCCTTTGATGCTCACCAACTTCTGGCGAACATCCTCAAGAATGAAGTCAGCAGCCGGACAGGAAGGCGCGGTTAACGTCATATCTACATGGAGCGTCTTGTCGCTCTCGGTATAATCAATCCTGTAAATCAGACCGAGGTCATACACATTGACAGGAATCTCCGGGTCATAGACCGTCTTGAGCATCTCAATGGCCTTGGCCACAATCTGCATTTCCTCCTCGCTCTGAGGAACCTCGGTTATCTTATTTGTATCTTCCATAATATTACAACAATTGAGAAGATAAAAAATATTATGAGACGGGATCTTACGGCACGTAAGAGGACAATACGGTTTAGAAAAGCACCGCGAAGTCAACTTTCCAGCCTTCGAGACGACCGTGGAAATCGTTGAGTTTACGCACCATCATATCATCGGTCATATCCCACACGTAGCTTCCGGTGATTTGATATCGTCTGAACAGCTCTATGCCAAGTCCTACTGTAAGACCGACCGTAGCGGCTCGGCTCTTCACGGCAGCACAATCGGTTGTAGCCACATTGAAATTGAATTCCGGGCCACCGAACACAAAAGGTGCGAATGTATTCTCAAGACCATTCATACGGGTCCACTTGAAGCGGACGTTGACCGGCACCTGAATCACCTGCATTCGCAGGTCAGTATCCTTGATGCCGTCGGACGACCAAATCGGCTTGTCAGAGAAATTGACACGCCCGCCATGGTTGAGATACTTTAACGCGAAGTCGAAACCGAATCCAATGCCCGGAATCATCACCTCGCCCATCACGCCTACATTGCCGCCTACGAGCATTGAATTACCCATAAGGTTCTGACGCCAGGAGAACTTCTCAAAGTTCACACCGACCGTAGGACCCCAGCGGAATTTGGCCGAGGCTCCTAAAGCCACGGCCAAACACACCAACAGTATAAAAAATTTCTTCATTATCAACAGTTAAGCCATCGCCTACAGCATCAGAACATCCAAGCAGCCGTGATGGTCCAGTAATTGTTTTTCACCTTCACATCCTTTGTGACATTGCCCACACTGTCGAACATCTTTATCTTATCGATATTGTTCATGCCGAAAGTATAGCCTGCGCCAATCTGGAGGTGACGGATAAGTTCGAGACCGATACCGAGATCCCAACCCCATTGACAATCGCGAGTGCGACCGAATGCTTTCTTGTCGAGCTTCACAGCAAGGTTAGGTCCGGTGAAGACATAGGGAGAAATGATAGAGGATACGGCCGGGATTCCGATCTTGTATTTGAGGTGAAGAGGAATCTCGATGAAGTTGCCGTTTACATCCTCACCTGCCACTGAAGTTGTCATGTAAGTGTACATGAGAGAGAGGTCAGCTCCGAGTCCGAGCACAGGAGCGATATACTCGGCAGTCAGACCGGCAGTGATACCACAACGGTTGTGCGTGTTGAGGATATCCTTGGAGAAACTCATCTTGTCTACATTGGCACCAACCTTCACACCCCAGCCGAATTTGGCCTGAGCGGAGAGACCTGTGCATAACGCGAGGAGGAGAGTGAAGAGAACGATTTTAGTCTTTTTCATAACGTAGTCTATTTGTTTGTGGCACAAAATTAAGAAAAATTTCGCAAAAATCCTTAAATTTGCATTAATGTATGCAGAAATTATTTTGCCGCTGCCCATCTACGGCACCTTTACCTACGAGATACCGGAGGATAAATTACCCCTGGTACAGGCCGGCGTGCGCGTGCTTGTGCAGTTTGGCAACAAAAAATATTACACCGGCATAGTGCAACGCACGCACATGCTACACCCGGGCTATGCATTGAAGCCGATACTTGAGGTGATGGATGACCGTCCCATAGTGCGCTATCCGCAGTTGAAGCTATGGGATTGGATATCCGAATATTACCTCTGCACCACAGGCGATGTGATGAAAGCGGCGCTACCTACAGGCCTTAAGCCGGAGAGCGAAACATTCGTGACGCTCAACGAAGACTTCGACATGCCCGACGGCGTAAAGCTTACTGACCGCCAAGCCATGGTGGTGATGCTTCTCGAAGAGAAAAAGAAACTGCGGGTGAGCGACATAGAGCGTGAGCTTAAACTCAAGAACGCAGCCCACGTGGTGAGCGGACTTCTCGAGGCCGGGGTAGTCAACGTGGACGAAAAAGTGGTGGAGAAATATTGCGCCAAGCGGGAGACCCATATCATACTTAACTTGGAGCGAGGCGACGAGGAGGGACTTCACCGCATGTTCGACCTCGTGACACGCTCACGCATGCAAGAGAAGACACTGATAGCATGGCTTGAACTTTCGAGTTGGCTGCACCGCTGCACACCGCTGAAGGCGGTGACCCGCGAGATGCTCACCGAAGCTTCGGGCGTGACCCCAGGCGTGTTGAAAGCGATGGTCGATAAAGGGATATTCAGACGCGAAAAGCGTAGCGTAAACCGCTTCAACATAAAGGTCGAGACCGAGATATCACCCTCTCCCCTCTCAGAGGCTCAGCGCAAGGCTTACGATGAGATACGCGAGGCATTCCGCAGCAAAGATGTGGCGCTCCTTCACGGTGTGACAGGAAGCGGCAAGACCGAGATATATACCCATCTCATCAAGAATGCCCTGATGGATGGCAACCAGGTGCTCTATCTGGTGCCGGAGATATCGCTCACCACACAGCTCACAGACAGGCTGCGCAAGGTGCTCGGAGACCGGCTGCTGGTGTACCACTCCAAATTTTCAGACAGCGAGCGAGTGGACATATGGCGCAAACTGCTTGGCTCTACAGAGCCACTGGTGGTGCTCGGCGCACGCTCGGCAGTGCTTCTTCCCTTCGCCCACTTAGGTCTGATAATCGTGGACGAAGAGCATGAGAGCAGCTACAAGCAATATGAACCCGCGCCGCGTTATAACGCCAGAGACACCTCCATAGTGCTCGCCACCATGCATGGAGCGAAGACATTGTTGGGATCGGCAACCCCCTCTATCGAAACATATTACAAAGGGAAGACCGGCAAATATGGGCTTGTGACGCTCAGCGAGCGCTACGACGGCTCCGTGCTTCCTGACGTTGAGATAGTCGACATGCGCGAACAGCGCAAGAAGAAACTTAACACAGGCATGTTCAGCTCCCCGATGGTCAGCGCATTACGCCATACTTTGGCTGACAAGAAGCAGGCGATCCTATTCCAGAACCGTCGCGGATTCGCACCGGTGGTGGTGTGCCGCCAATGCGGATGGACACCCAAATGCGAGAACTGTGACGTGTCGCCCGTGTATCACAAGAATGTCAACCTGCTGAAATGTCACTACTGCGGAGCCACGGCCATGCTGCCGTCTCTCTGCCCGGCGTGCGGGCAAAACAGCATCGACATATTCGGCTACGGCACGGAGCGTATAGCGGAAGAGACGCAGTCGCTCATGCCGGAGGCTAAAGTGTCGCGCATGGACCTTGACACCACACGCAATAAAGACTCTTACCAACACATCATAGAGGAGTTTTCCAACCACGACACCGACATACTCGTTGGTACGCAAATGGTGACCAAGGGGCTTGACTTCGACGATGTGAAGATGTCCGGCGTGATAAATGCCGACACTCTCCTTAACTTCCCTGACTTCCGCAGCAACGAGCGGGCCTACAATATGCTTGAACAGGTGGCCGGACGCGCCGGACGCCGCAAGGATAAGGGATTGGTGCTGATTCAGACTACAGACCCGAAGAATCCGGTGCTCGACTTCGTGCGGCGCCACGAATATGCCGATTATTACGCATATGAAATAAAAGAACGTCAGGAGTATCACTATCCGCCATTCACCCGTATTATCAACGTGTATTTGCGTAATAAGGATTCTGCCACTTGCGACCGCGCCTCGGTGCTCTTCGCCAAGCGTCTTCGCGAGGTGTTCGGCAACAGGGTGCTCGGTCCGGAAAAGCCTTTCGTGAGCCGGGTGTCACTATGGTATATCCAGGGTATAATACTCAAAGTGGAAGCGGGTGCGAGCATGAAGAAAGTGAAAGACCTGTTGAGGGGCATCTTCGAAGAACTCGCCCCCCACCCCGACATGAAAAGCACCCAGATACACTACGACGTGGACCCGGCTTGATAATTTTGAATTTTGAATTTTGAATTTTGAATTGGATTTGGAATTAAAAATTAAGACCATGATACATGATGAATTTGACAGGTTGCATCTTTGGCATCCTTATACAAGCACACACACCCCTCTCCCCACTTACAAGGTGCGCGAGGCCCATGGGGCCACGCTCACGCTCGATGACGGCACGGAGCTTATTGACGGCATGTCGTCCTGGTGGTGCGTAATACATGGCTACAACCACCCGGTGCTCAACGAGGCTGCCAAGCGACAGATCGACAAGATGAGCCATGTGATGTTTGGCGGTATCACCCATGACCCCGCCATCGAACTCGGCAAGCTCCTGCTGCGGATTCTGCCCCCTTCGATGGAGCATATCTTCTATGCCGATTCCGGTTCTGTGGCCACGGAAGTGGCTATGAAGATGGCAGTGCAGGCTCACGACAATCCACGCAAGACCAACTTCGCCACCATACGCAGCGGTTATCATGGCGACACATGGAACGCCATGTCGGTGTGCGACCCGGTGACCGGCATGCATGGTGCATTCGGGCCGGCTCTCCCGATACGCCATTTTGCGCCGTCGCCACAATGCCGCTTCGGCGACACATGGGATCCTGCTGACTTCGAACCGATGCGCAAGCTGATACATGATAAAGCCGATGAACTTGCAGCCGTTATACTCGAGCCGATAGTGCAGGGTGCCGGTGGCATGAGATTCTATCATCCACAATATCTGCGCGAACTCCGCAAGGAGTGCGATGCCAATAATGTGCTTTTGATATTTGATGAGATAGCCACAGGCTTCGGGCGCACCGGCAAACTCTTCGCATGGGAGCACGCCGGCGTTGAACCCGACATCATGCTTATCGGCAAGGCCATAACCGGAGGTTTCATGACATTTGCAGCCGTTGCCACAAGCCACCGTGTGGCCGACATGATTTCCAACTCACAGAGTGGCTGCATAATGCATGGGCCGACATTCATGGGCAATCCATTAGCATGTGCAGTGGCAGTAGCTTCTACCGAGCTTCTGCTCTCACAGCCATGGCAACAGCGCATCAACGAGATTGAAGCGATAATGAATGAAGAGCTTGCCCCGGCACGTGAAATGGATACAGTGGAAGAGGTGCGTGTGCTCGGCGGCATAGGTGTGGTGCAGACCAAGGAGCCGGTTGACTTGGCGGTGTTTCAGAAGAGATGTGTGGCTGAGGGGGTATGGATACGTCCTTTCGGCAAGAATGCCTATATCATGCCCCCTTATATGGCTGTCACCGACGAGCAGGTGCGCAAACTTTGCAAGGCCCTTATCAAATGTCTGAGCTGAATGGATATAAAAAAAGCTGATGAACCACTATAAAGAAATACTTGACACATATTCGCACGAAGGAAGGCTAAGGGAGATTCCACGCCATCAAGCCGGAAGTGAATTAATCAACCTGACCCTCAATGACTATATGGGGCTTGGGGCTCGCAGCGAGGAATTTATGGAGGAATTTCGCAAACGTTTCCCTCATGTCTCCATGACATCTTCAGCCTCGCGTCTCTTAGCTACCGACCAGGATGTATATGCCGAACTGGAGAGGTACCTCGCGAATGCCTATGGCAAGCCGGCGTTGCTCTTCAATTCGGGTTATCATGCCAACACCGGCACCGTAAGCGCACTCAACATAGCAGGGACACTCTGGCTTACCGACAAACTGATCCATGCCTCCGTAATCGACGGCATAAGGCTTGCCGGGGCGGAGTGCCGCCGCTGGGCGCACAATGACGTAGCAAAACTGCGGAAGCTCGTGGAGCGGTGTCACGGTGATTATGAACGCCTGATTGTGGTATGTGAGTCTGTATACAGCATGGATGGCGACATGGCTCCGCTTGAAGAGCTTGTGGCCTTGAAACGGGAATACCCCAAGGTGATGCTCTATGTGGATGAGGCACATGGCTTGGGCTGTTTCGGTCCGCACGGTCTCGGGGTATGCGAGGAGAAGGGGATTATCGATGATATAGACATATTGGTCGGCACCTTGGGCAAGGCATGCGCATCGTCGGGGGCATATGTGGTAACCACTCCCCTGCTGCATGATTTCTTGGTCAATAATGCCCGGAGTTTTATTTTCTCCACAGCTTTGCCACCGGCTTGTGCTGCATGGTCACTGCTGATGCTTGAGCATCTGAGCGGCATGGCGAGCGAACGGGAGCATCTTGCCGAATTATCCGATATGCTGCGCGAGGGGCTGGAAGAGATTACCGGAACGCCCAACCCGTCGCGTTCTGCCATTGTGCCATTGATGATCGGAGATGCCTCAAGGGCAGTCGAGGTTTCAAGAAGACTGGAGCAAGAGGGGGTGCTTGCGTTGCCGATACGCAGACCCACAGTGCCCGAGGGGGGTGAGCGGATCAGGTTCTCGCTACATGCGGGATTAAGTTTCGGAGATGTTGCCAAAATATTGAATAGCATAAAGAATGCGATGATATGAAATTGGAAATGGTCAGGGAGTCGGCTGAAAATACGCGGCTCATATTGATATTTGCAGGGTGGAGTTGCGGGCCGGAGATAGCAGGCCGAGTGGCGTTGCCGGGCTGGGATGTGGCGGTAGTGCATGATTTCAGCGAGCTCAGGCTCGACACATCCTTTCTTGACAGGTATTATACCGTCTACTTGTTTGCATGGTCGCTCGGCGTGTTTGCCGCCGAACTGTTGCTTCCGGCCGAAAGAATCACTGCGGCTTTTGCTCTTAATGGCACTTTGCAACCGGTCAGCGATACACTCGGCATTCCAGATGCGATATATCATGGCACTCTTGAAGCACTGAATGACAGGGCTTTGCATAAGTTCAGGCTTCGCATGGTCGGAGATAAAGAGACATTCTCTCAACTTGGGGAGTCTTCCAATCGAGACATTGACAATCTTCAGTATCAATTGGCCAATGTGGCGGATTCGCAGTGCCTCTGCGGGGAGTTGAAGTTGCCATGGGTGCGTGCTTACATATCGCGCAACGACCGTATATTCCCATTTGCCAATATGATACGATTCTGGCATGAATATCCTGATGTTGAGACTGTTGAGCTTGACGCGGCTCATTACGTTCCGATTGAGGAGATTATCGGCATGGTGATATCTGACCCCGACAAGGTGTCGCGCAAATTCGGCAAGGCTGCCATGAGTTATGACACACATGCCATAGCCCAATATTCTGCTGCAATGAAGTTGGCAGACAGGCTTATGGTCATGCGTCCTGCGATAGGGGGTGATGTGCTGGAGATAGGATGCGGCACCGGGCTTTTCACTCATGAATATGCACCGAAGGTGAAGGCCCGCTCTATAACGTTTGTTGACATTACGGCCACAGGGCCTTTTGATGTAGCAGATATTGAGGAATATGTGGTGAGTGATGCTGAGGTATGGATTGAGAAATGCGAACGCCAATATGATATGATTGTATCGGCGTCGGCCATACAATGGTTTGCCGACATACCGAGGTTTTTACATTTGTGTCATGAGCGTTTGAAACCAGGGGGGATACTTGCCATATCTACTTTCACGCCGGGTAATCTTGGGGAGCTTGATGCTTTGCGGCCTTCTCCGTTACTATATCCCAAGGCTGCTGACTTGCGCGGATGGTTATGTTGTGAGTTTGGGGAAGTTTGTGTAGAGGAGGATGAGATAAAGGTAGAGTTTCGGTCGGCGCGAGAGGTGTTGATGCACTTGAAGCACACAGGCGTAGGAGGTTCTGCACCCGGCAAGGGCTTGAAGATAGCCGACATGTCGCACCTGCGCACCCTCACCTACCGTCCCGTCTATCTCACCGCCCGCAAAAAAGCAGTTATCAACTAATAATGAATAAAGAATAATAACCGCGCGATGCAACGTCGCGAAGCCATTCTAAATTTTAAATTTTGAAGGAGGCATCGACGATGTCCACGGAACATGTTAAATTTCAGGAACGCGGAACGCGCCTTTGGCGCATGAGGGCGCGAAACTTTCGCGGAACTCCTTTTCTTTCTGATATTTGCAAAAAAGGAAGAAACGCAA
>CAJUIJ010000010.1:0-3770 GCA_910586175.1 uncultured Muribaculaceae bacterium
AGCCGAGACCGCTGAAAATGCCGCCGAGTGTCTGTATCAGTGCTATCCAGTCCATAGTTTAATCAGGAAATGCTTTTAAGCCGAAGGGGCAATAGTAGTTCATCGGTAAAACATATGCTTCGTATTTGTCGGCGGGCTGGTCGGTAAGTTCTCCGAGTGAGAAAATCCGATCTGTCGCGAAATTATAGAGAAGCGGTTTGAGACGTATCTCGTCTATAGTCCAATAGTATTCAGTTTCACCTACATGTATAAGGTCTAATGACTGATCGAAACATGCGTGCATAACACTATTGATTATGTGCTTGTAGGGGAGCAACGCCCTCAGTTGGGCTACGCTCGGAAGCCACCAGCCGTGCGCCTCGTAACCCATGTGAAATGTATCGTTGAAGATTTCACTGAATCTTAGGCACAGGCCTACAGCTTCGGCAGGGTTGTCAGTCGTGAATCCGTCGCTTGCGGCTGTGAGACATTTTTTGCGAGCCTTGTCGTATTCGTCAGTGAATATAGTCTCCGTGGATTCACCAAAAGAGGGGTCGCCATGATTAACGAACCTTGGCCTCTTAATAGGCATGTCGTACATGAGTGGCAACATCAGAGGAACAGAATTGGGAATATTTATCGCCAATGCTATGGGCGTCACTGACCGATCCTGTCTTTTCAGAAAACGTCTTGCTGTCTTTAAGTCCCATGCCTGAAATGTGTTGTCGTCCACATAGAATACAACCCTGCAGCCGTTCATGTTGTCTACAGCTTCTGAGCTTTCGCGAAGCAGCTCTTCAAGATATAGCCACAATACGAAATCTGGATTGCCGTCCTTGTCGTTCGTCACATCAACGACCATGCCGAATCCTCTGCCAGTTTCAGACAGGTCTTCAGGCCAAAGCACGAATTGTCCTCGGTGGAACAGCGCCTGATTGCCTGAGGCGGGATCAGTATAGTATAGCGTGCTGTCGTCGGGGCGAGCATCGAGTATCGGAGCATACTCATCGCGGCTCAGCAAAGCCATCATGTACAACCTCGAGATGCCGAGCTGCTCCCAACATTTCTGGAATTCAAGTTTCATACCGTCTACGCACAGTTTCTGCAATGTCTTTGTCTCTGCCATATCAAAAATATTTAATTGGTGCGGAGAGCGGGCGCAAGCCCACCCGCCGCCTAACTGTCAAATTGAGGTGATTGATACAATCGCCCGGTTAAACATCAAGCACCGGCAGCCTTAGCCGAGAACCCACCAAGAGTAAGCGTCTGAGTAGCCGAGTCATACTCATAGGTAAACTGGGCTGCAAGCTCCTCCTTGGTCACATACTTAGCCAGCTCACTCTTAAGAGTGGCCACATCGCTCTTCAGCTTAGTGATGTCAGCCACCATGTCAGCCACACCGGCCTTATTCTCGGCCACATAGTCCACAATCTCCTTGAAAGTGTTGACCACATTGTCATCGCTCACCTTGGTGGCAAACTCATCGATAGCCGAATTAAGCAGCTCCTGCACATCAGCCTCAGCCAGCTTACCATCAAGCACAGCCTTCAGAGCAGTGTCAAGGTCAGCCTCCGACACCTTGGCCTTATAAGCCAGGTCAGCGAGCCCCTTCACCGACACATCCACGCCATTCACCTTTATAGAGCCATTCGCAGTGCCCGTCTGCACAAGAATATCCACCATCGCATTGGTGATGGCAAGCGCAGTGCCATTCACCTTAACGCCATTAAGGTTACCCTTCTGAGCCTCAGCGAGGTCATTCACCTTAGTCACCATCTCCGGAGTCATAAGACCCTTCTGAGTCGGAGTAGCCTCCGGAATCGCATAAGACTTGCCATCGATGACAAGCTTAGTAAACATCAAATCTGCCATTTCTTCAGTCTGATTTTTAAGTTAATATATAAAGTTAAAATCCAATTAATAAAAAGTCCAACCAAGCCAACCAAGCCAAGCCAAGCCAAGCCGTCAGCTTTTGTACTGTGAAAGCCCAAAGGGCTTGACACCCCGCATTGCGGTTTTGGAGGAGTGAAAGCCCAAAGGGCTTATATATAGAGAGTCCCGGTGTCCTCATCAAAGCGTATCACCTTGACAGGCCCCGAACCATCTCCACCTGGGCACCCCCCTTCCTCGAGCTTGCCGAGTGCCGCATCCATCCGCTCCACCGTCTCGGGCAAGCTCGCAAGCATCCGGCCATACTCCTCCTCACTCCCTGCATACCCCTGCTCCACTGCCTGACGATATGCACTTGCATAGATATAAGGAAGCGTCACATGCACCGACTCAATCCCCGGACATCCGCAATCGCATCCATCCTCCACAAGCTCGATCGGCAAACGGCTGCGGTGAGCATGCGTCCGAAAACCGTCAGGATATGCAGTGTCCGGAAAATGAACCGACAACTCCAACAACAACGGACCGGGAGGCAAGCCGTGCCGGTCACATATCACACGAATGCCGATGCTGCGGTTCCCCATCGCATCGACCCGCTCCTTACCCGGTGCGCAATGCCTCCACACTTTACCCGAATGCGAGAACCTGTATTCATGTTTCCGGTACAGTTCCGAGAATACGCGCCCCTCGAACTCACACTTCTCAAGCCCCTTTCCAAGCACGTCAGAGTAGTCATACAAGCTCACCTCGAAGTCGAAGTCCGATTTGTAATATATCTTCTGCCTATCTTCCATAAGTCTCACTCTATGTAAAAACCAAACTTCTTGAGTCCTTCCTTGATATTGGATATCTCCGTTTTCAAAGATGCGATATTATTCTCCCATTCCGACCATATACCCTTCGACAAAATCAAGTCCTTTCGCGTAATCTCGACACTCCTTGTCTTTATGCCATCATGCGCGAACTTGGTCTGGGTCACAGTCCACTTAGTCATGGTCTCGTTGCCCTGTGCACCCGATTTCGAAACAACCAGCACATCCCCCTCCTGGGTCCTGTAAAATCCCGGTTCCGTGATAGTGTCTATCGGGTTCATGCACTTCATCACCGAATTAAAGGTAGCATCGAGCCGCACCTTATCCATCGCAGACATCACACCGGCGTTCTCAACGGTGGCTGCCGGTATTACTTCATTCAGAGTCTCACCACCCTCTTCAAGATGCACAATTGGAGCCTTGTATATCGGCATCAACACCCTGTCAGATTCCGGTTTGATGCTGACATTGAAAACCGGTTCGACAGCCATGCCATAGGCCTCGTTAAACCAATCGGTGAGCGTATGAGGCACACACTCCTTCCAAGCAGTCCAAGTATTCTTCTCCACATCAAGCGTAGCAGCAGAGAAATTGAACGACCTGAAATACCTGTACAGCCTTTCATCACGATGCCCCGTAACATCAAGCGAACCATCATCATTCAAAGTATGATGAGTCTCAAACACCTGCGTAAGCATATGCCGCATATTGTCACTGAAAACATCGAGAGTCCCCACAATATAAGGCCCCGACCCATTCACCACAGCATACCGCGTATGCAAAGCCGACGACATACAAAGCTCCCTCATGGCACGCGCATCAGCCGCCCCCATAGTGTCAAGCAAACCGATGTCAAGCGTCCGGGGCATGGCAGTCGCCGCAGCCCCGGCAGCAGTATCAGCCGACTTCTTGGCAGTATCGGCAGCCCGCTGTGCCGACTCAGCAGCACCCTTGGCAGCAGAGACCCCATTCTTGAGTTCATCCATGCCGCCCAGACCATTCTCGATCTGCTTGCGCAGCGAAGCAAGCTCCGACACCATCTCCTTGTAGCGAGTATCATCAACCACAGCTACAAAAGCACCCGACGAA
>CAJUIJ010000010.1:3780-28196 GCA_910586175.1 uncultured Muribaculaceae bacterium
CCCCGATACTCATCCAGCTCACGCACTGCAAGCCAAAGCTCAGTCTTCTCGCCAACACACACGCCCGCATACCACCCCGGCAGAGGCGAAGGATAAGCATGCTCCAGCTTCTCCTTCGATGAAAATATACCCTTGCACACCACCTTCAAGCGAGGCGCATCAAGCCAACCCTCAACCCTCATGTCATGACCGACATTCACGGATCCGCGCACCGTCGCGTCACCACCTGAACTAACGTCGCCGCTGACGGCCACACTCCCTTCTATGCTCTTGTTTGCGCTCATATCATCACCTCTTTTGCCTTTTCCTCAAGTTTCATACTCTTGTCATAGTCGCCGAGCGACAACGCCGTCAAGGCTGCCGCATATCGCACCGCCGCCTCCACGCAACGCTCGCTGATGTCTATACCATCATCTTCATCCACACGCGGCCACGGCATGTACAACCCCTGCGTCACATACGCATCCTCGCTGCGGCTCGAATAGAACTCCAGCACCTGTCCCTCCGGGCGTACCGCCACCGCACACACCGGCTTCTGAGGATTGCCCCGAAGCCCGGCCACACGTTGCCGCTGCAGTGAATATTGCGGATCTTTCACATCGATAGCCGTGTATACAGGCCACTCCCAATCGCTCATCGAGAATACCACGAGCCGCATGAAGTCATCCGGAAGAAGAATCCACCCTGCTCCTCGCTCGCCCCAATACACCCTGTCATTACCCAATGTGTGCCCTGTCTCCAGCAGATGCACGGGCGCGAGCCTATGCACAACCCCCACCGCTTCCGCCACCTTCGACCGCGCAAGCTCCCTAAGCGTCAGGGTATCGGTTTCCTCTTCTCCAAGAAGCCCCTGCTCCCTGAAGTTGTGGTCAAGCCAAACAAGTGCCCTGCGGACTATCTCATCTACATGGCAAACCATCCGTTCATTTCTTTATCACGAGCCGTACTCCATGCTGCAATGCAGCCTCCTGCGCCATTGCCTTGCTGTGAACTTTCGCACCGCCGAGTCCGAAGTTCTCCTTAAGGTAATCGAGCGCATCCTGAAAGCTTCCCACCTCCACTGTAGTGAGTGCCTCATCATTTAGCTGCTCACCTTTTTCTTCCGCAGGCCTTTCGTCAACCACATTGCCGGCTTTACCTTTGGACGGAACCTTCACCGCTCTCTTCTTATCTTCGACAGGAACGCTCTTTAACAAGCGGATGCGCCCGCTCTTGAAGCTGCGATGCTGTTCCAACGCATACTGAACCACCCTGTTAGTCGTCGTGAAACGAGCCGGCTGCACGCCCTGCTGCGTTATGCTTCCTTGCGTAAAAGACACGTTCATCTGCCTGCCTCCTATATCAAGCCCTACCTCATATTCGATAAAGCCATAAACTCCATATGTCTTCTTCTCCATGTTCCTATAAAGTTGTCAATCAGGTCAGAGTCATGAGTCAATACTACATGACCCATAACTCTGACTTAATACTTACTTAGCCGTTATATTTACTCCATTTCCCCTCTGAATACTGCCAGAGTTCACCGCGCTGGGCCTTCTCGTCTATGCCGGCACAATCGTTACCGAGGAAGTATACTGCACCCTCTTCAGGAGCTTCCGGAGCCTCCTCCTTATCCCAAAGCAGGAAGTTGATTGTATCCTCGCCTCCCACGTTGGCATCCGATTCTCCGTTCACAAACACGTGGCAACTTCCCTTGAGGGCAAGTGCATCCCACACTATCAGGCTCTCCCTGTTGGCCTCGTGGCCCTCTATGCGCTCCTTCTCGGAGTGTTCCGTGGTTCGCTGATAATGCACGAGCCTGCCCTCGCCGATGATGGCCGCCGAGTTCTCGAAGCCGAGCTTATCCAACGTCGGCTCCCACTTGAACTGGAAGTCACCGAACACGGTGTGGATCTGCGTAACGCTCCAACCTATAGAGTTGGTCTTGACCTCTATCTTGACCTCAGGATGGTCAGAGAAGTCGATGCACTGTATGTTTTCCAGGAAGCCCTTGCCGCAAAGGCAGATTGCACTCTGGGGCACATCCACTCCGGTGAAGAACATCTTGGCAAGCGACACGAACTGCCTGTAAGTCCACGCACCGCTGCGCTCCAGCACACGCTTGAACTGATACAGTATGCCTTTCGTGGTAAGCACTTTCTGAAGTCCGGTATCCTCGTCCTGAACGGTAAGTTCACCTTGTACTGATGCCCAAAGCGTGCGGTTGCCGGCTCGCTTGAATTTGCGCAGGTCACGCTCCGCGAGCAAGGCGTTGGTGAACGGCACGCGCTTGCGCTGGCTCTCGAAGTAGTCCGACACCACGCGGTTCATGCCGCGCTTCTGCAAGAATATCATTTCCGGCACCGGGGTTGTGCTGTCCGGCTCCACCTTGCGCTGTGTCTCGTGCAAGGCATTGCCCAGTATGTCTATCACCGATCCCGCAGGTATTTCCGGTATCGTACATTCTGCATCTGTCTCCTGCGCCTTAGGTCCGTTCATTGCTGTCACAATCGGGTTGCCGGTCGATTTGTCGCGGCCTATCACGTAGAGCATCAGGTTTACGCCCGGAGTCACGTTCTGACCCGTGCGATCATAACCGTCCACCCCTCGAACGCTCAGCGTGCCGCATACCTGGCACAGCTTCTTATCACCGGCCGATACAGGGAGAATGAACTGCGTGTTGTCTGACGAGGCGGTAACCGCGCTCGCAACCTCAACCATAGTCTTCTCCTCATCTATCTGGAAGTGCTGCACTTTGGGCGACTGCACAGATACCCTCTTGGCCGCAAGCATAAGCTGCATCAAGGGGGTGTCGTCGCTCTCAAACTCGAATAGCTGCTTGTCTACCTCTACCTCAAAGAGGTTGCCGGCACCGACACCTCCATTGGGTGCCGAAAGTCCATCGACGGTAGTAGCCTGCCCATAATGCTGGGTCTCCAATCCTGCGCTCCCCGCACCGGCCACCGGCTGCTCGGCAGCCAAATTTACTGTCTCTTCTGCCATCTCAATTATTAATTATTAATTATTAATTATTAGTTATTTAGCCGCTCTCGCCTCGTCGAAGATGCTCATCCCGCGATGATAATCCTCTGTCGCGTTGTTAGCACCCCTGAGCTGAGGCAAACCATCCCCGGCCTTCGGCTTGCGGAGCTGCGCTTCCATCTTGCTGTTGCGACCGGCTATCTCCCCTTGCGTCCTGCTCTCGGCCACATCAGTGTCATGCTTGATAGCTTTCATCGCCATATCGAATGTCTCCGGCTTGATGATGCCGAGCACCGCATCGTTCGTTATGTCGCGTATCCAGTCTGCGGCTTCATCCACCTCTTCATCACTAAGCCCATATTCTTTCTGCTTACCCTCAAGCATCTTCAAGGTGGCTTCCATATTCTTTTCCCATGTCGCCTCAAGCTCCTTGTTGCGCGCTATCCGCTCCACATACTCCTTGTTGCTCGCTGCAAACTCTTCAACCCTTTCCGGATCCTCGAGCATCTCTTTCACTCCATCTATGCCGATACGGTTAATCAGCGACACCCACGGATCTTTACCCGTTGCCATGTCGGTGATGAACTCAGCACTCCGGGGGTCGCGGGTGAACATGTCCGTAAGCTTACCCTCGCGCTCCTTGTATTTCTCAAGCTCTCCGCTCTTTTGGTCATATTCATCATAATCGTCATAAATCTGACCGAATATCGCCTCGTCATCCCCATATTCCTTATCGGGATACTTGCTCTTCAACCTGGCAGCCATCTGGTCTCGTTTACTCTTAGGTGTCTCTATGTCAGCCATATATATTATGTTGTTTATGGGTTTTGCTTTTCCTCTTACAAAAATATCCTTAATACTCCGCTTCTCACCTTTATCTTTTGGCTCGCCTAAACTATCTTTACATATAATTAAAGTCCCTCTCCATGAAACATTTCGGTTGCACCCTATCTTTCTCCGACATGCGCGACAACGCTTTGCTTGCCGCATACCGCAAGCTCACACACCAGTGCCGCTTTATCCTCAATTTCGAAATCGCCGAGGCTATCGTCAATTCTCCGGCCCCGAGGTTCTGGGTCTCCGAGGAAAGAGCCACGGCTGTCATATCCCTGCTGCTGCGAGGCAAGCCGGCACTCGCCCGCATGAGACCGACCAAGAGGGAGATGTTCTCCGAAATCTTACGCCGCGTGCGCATTGCCAGAACCAATAGCCCCGGCAAACCTCTCTCATACATCGTCAACGATATTATACATTCCCCGGCACCCAAGTTCTACATGGCACCCAGCTCCGCTCTCGACCGTATTTTCAAATTGCGCAAAGCCAACAGGAATGAAAGACTACAACGACATCCGACAAATCCTCGATGAAAACCGATACCGCAATGAAGCGATGTTCAGCACTTTCAACCCCATCACGGGAGAAGGGTCAATAGGCGAGCGTGTACGTATCGAGATTCCTGATTTCCCTTTCCGGATTCAGTGGATTCCCAAGACTCTCAGCAAAAACAAGTTCATCCGCACACTCATCCGCCATAAGGGTATCGACGGTTTACTGAGAAATGTCATGAATGTTGAACCCTCCCACGATAACAGGCGCAGGGTAATCGACCGTTACATCCGTCTCCGTTCTCTCCACGATTTCCCTTTTTGGGCCGCAAGCTTTGTATATATTCAAAATAAGGAGGGAGGAGAGAATGTCCTCTTCCGGCTGACTTACCCCCAGCGCAAGTTTGTGGAACGTCTCGAGTCCTTCCGGCTTGCCGGCAAACCGATCCGTCTCGTGCTCCTGAAGGCCAGACAATGGGGAGGCTCCACAACTTCCCAACTCTACATGGCATGGCTACAGCTCGTACACCGCAAGGGTCTTAATTCCCTCATAGCCACGCATGTGCTCAAAGCCACAGCAAACATCAAGCAGATGTTCCGCCGTATGATAGACGCGTACCCCACTGATTTGCTCCACGAACCGGGTGAAAATTACAATCCCAAGGAACCAAAGCTCGTTTGGGTGGGCGGCTCCGACAATACCCAGGAGGTGCCACCCCGCAATTTCTCGATATCCATTGGCTCAGCACAGGCTCCCGACTCAATACGTTCGGCCAACTATTCACTCGTTCACCTTTCCGAAGTGGGATTGTGGAAGGAAACCGACGGCAAGTGTCCCGAAGACCTGGTCCGCTCTGCATGCTCAGGTGTCCTTTTCCGTCCTTACACTATGGTCGTCTATGAATCCACTGCAAACGGTGTCGGTAATTTTTTCCATACCGAATACAAGGCAGCGGCAAACCCCAACATCAAGTCACAGTTCGAGGCTATGTTCGTGCCTTGGTTCGATATCGAACTTTACCGACTCCCTTTCGCATCCGACAATGACCTCCATGACTTCGCCACATTTCTCTTCCGCAACCGCAACAACGCAGATGCCCCCTCCAACCGCGAGGAGCCGGGCCGTTATCTCTGGTGGCTCTGGCAAAAGGGTGCTTCCCTTGAAGGTATCCACTGGTATATGGAGGAGCGGGCCAAGTTCAACGACCACGGGGCTATGGCCTCCGAATACCCATCAGATGATATAGAGGCTTTCGTAAACTCCGGTGCCGACGTATTCGACATGTACGCCGTCGAGAAGTTCCGGCCATCATGCCGCCCACCCCGTTTTGTCGGCGACATCTACGGACGTGCCCGCGACGGAAAGGATTCACTGAGGGATCTCCGTTTCTCCCAAGACTCACAAGGTTGCCTATGGGTGTGGAGCCTGCCCGACTCCTGCACTGCCCGAGGCCAATCTTCATCCTTTTATTCCATTGATGCCACCATTCCATCAGACCAGGAACTCATCACCGACCGCTACCTGACTGTCGTCGACATAGGTGGCCGCTCCGACAAGGCCGACTGGTCTGTGATCGCAGTCTTCGACAGGCTCCCTATGATTGACGGAGACAAGCCTGCCGTCGTGGCCCAATGGTACGGACACATCGACATGGACCTGCTCGCATGGAAAGCCGCCCAAATCGCCGCGTTCTACGACAATTCACTGCTTGTCATCGAGTCCAACACCCTCGAGACTCACGACCGTGACCGCAATGTCGACGGCAACCAGGCTACGGCAATCCTCTCGCAAATCAAGGATGTCTACGACAACCTTTATGCACGCAGGCAATCGGAAGAGGCTATACGCCAAGGCCTGCCGGCAAGATATGGCTTCCACACAAACGTCGCCACAAAAGGCATGGTCATCTCCACACTCGTCAAGGTGATTCGCGAATGCCTGTATGTGGAGCGCGATGAGCGTTGCCTTAACGAATACCTTGACTACGAGCGCAAGCAAAACGGTGCCTTCGGTGCAAAGCCCGGAGCCCATGACGACCTGCTCATGACCCGCGCAATTGGACTTCATATCTGCTTCTATGAAATGGATCCTCCAAGAATCATCAGCCGCACCAATACCAGGTCGCACAAAAAAGACGGCCCCATATCCGAAGCCGTCTTCTAAATCCCAATCCAAGTTTTTGTCCTGTGAAAGCCTACTGGCTTGAAACCTCGGCAGCAAGCTGAGGCGACACGCCGTCAGGCATCTCCCCTGCGGCAATCTGCTCCTTCTGACTCTGCAAGCTCTGGAGCAACTCGTCGGCAAACGGGAAGTTGCCGGCCTGAAGCAACTGCTCCAACGATATGGCCTGACGCTGCCATAACTGCATAAGGAAGTCGTTGGCCATCGCCCGGTAAGCCGGTGTAGCAGTCGAAGGCACGATGCTAAGGTCAAACTCCACATCCCGTATCTTCTGCGGGTCATACTCCACTTCGCTCCCGGCTCGCCCGGCTATATTGAATACCCTCGGCGTGTCGTAGAATTGCTGCATGTTCTTAACGTCCATATAAGCACAGTCGCGCATGAACTCGTTGAAGGAGTCAAGCAGGTCCAACAGCGATGTCGTGGCGTTCTGTGTCTGCTGGCTGTACAATGCAGCCGATGTACCTGAATACCCCGGCTTCCCCTGCAATGCCCCGTTGACCCCCGATATGTCCTCAAAAAATTTCAGCTGCAAGTTCAGCAGTTCCTGTATCCCTATGTTAGTTGAGTTGCTACTCACCTGATGCGGCACATGTCCGCTCTTGCTCGGAGTGTATACTATCACCCCGTCAAGCCGTGTCCATTCGTCAGCGAAATCCTCCGGCGTCATACCCACCGGTATGCTGTCGCTCGGCACGAGCAACGCCCCTTTCGCGCTCGTGCGCATTATCCAGTCGTACATCGTGACCAACCGGTTGGTATACCGCTGCTGGTCTATGAAGTCCGCCACGAACGAATGTATCTCTCCATCAATCAACGGATATGCCTTGAACACATACGGATGCCCTTTATGCGCATACGGAGTCTCTCCCTCTGCGAGTATATCACCAAGCGGTGTCAGATAGTAGTAGTACCAATAGCTGTCTATCATCCATTCCGCCTTTATGAGCGGCACATCCTGCGCCGGCATTCCGGCCTCCGCCGCCTGCCGTAGCCGTTCCGCATTCTCATCGACCACCATGCGCCTGTAGTCTGCGGTCTCAATCTTGAACACCTCGCCGCTGCTGTAATCATGGCAGAAGTAGCGTGGCTTCGTCTCCTTGCGCCACACCTCTATCACCCTGCATCGAGTCAGGTCCCTCGGCACAAGGAAGTCCTCCTCCACATCATCTGAGTAACCGAAGTCCTGCCATGCCTGGCTCAGCATCGCACGGCTCCGTGCGGCCCTGTATATCTCCGCCAACCGCGTATAGTCGCCGGCACTATGTGCGAACTGCGAGCATACATCCTCGAAGCTCACATCGTGTATCTCACCTACACACTGGCAATCCCAACCGCGCACATCCCGCATATTTGTGTCGATGAAGAAGTTGTTGGGCTGAACATTCTCTGTCCAGCAATCCTCACGGTCACCGACACGGCCATACCATTTACGATGCACGACCATCCCCGATATCAGGTATTCTTCCATGCTGCGTGCATAAAGCTCCGTCATTCGGTTCAGCTGCATGTTGTATTGTAGCACCGTGCTCATGGTCTCGGCCTGCCTCTGCTCCTCGCGATCCCTCGCATAGCATGTCGGCTCCGTGGCCTGTGACCTGAAGACTCCTATGACATTGCGCACCAACCTGCGGATAAGATTATTCTTAAGCGGCACATTTCCCTGACGCCTGATATATTCCTCCTCACGGACGCGCTCCCCTTCCACGCAGATTACATCACTCCACTGGTCTCCATATGTGTAACGCCTGTTGCGCTCGCGCTCCTTGCGAAACCGGTACATGTTACGGTAATATGTCTGCGCCTCCATAAGCACATCCTGGGCACGGCGCACATCCGTGCCGCTCTTCCGGCTACGGACCACACTGTCCATCTCATCTGCCCCTCTTCTACGATTCACCATCTTTATATCTATTTTTTTGTGTCGGTCTTTAATCTTACCACTCCCAGCCGGCCTCGGCCATGGCCGAACGCTTAAGCATATTCTCCCATGCGCTCTCGACTTGACGCTCTCCTTTAATCTTCAGACTCTCCATCATTGCCTCCTCCACAGGCATGTCCGGCAACCGTGATATCCTCTCCTTGATGTCGTCAATCCGTTTGCGAAGCTCCTGTGCCTCTCCGGAGTCTCGTGTCTTGAGATAAGCCTTGGTGGTCTTCGTCAACTCCCTGTCGAGCTGTCCATATAGCTCAAGCCTGTGCCAGTCATCTCCGGCCTCGCGCTGAATGCCCGCCATAGCCCTGCCATACGACATATAGTCATTATCCTCATCAAGTATCTTTCGAGCCTCTGTCTGACTGCGCCTTATCGAAGTGTAACGCTCATCAGCCTCCTCAAACCGTGTCTCCAGATCTTCGGGCGTGAAGCTCTCCATGCGCTCCTTGATACGCTTGTCGGCAATTTTCTCATATCGCGCCAAAGCTTCCTCGTCATCCCATTTGAAGGTGATGAACCGCTCGCGAGCTATCTGACGCGCAGCATATAGCTCCGCTATCTCTTTCGGACTCATCTTCGAAGCTTCCTCTCCGGTGAGTCCCACCTCGTCGATATACATGTTCTTAAGCTGGCTCGGTGCCACGTTCATGAACCGTCCGATGGTTATCGCCACCCCGTTAGCCAAGCCCAAGTCTCCATGACAGCCGTCCCATATGCCCATCACCATCTCCTCGATGGTACGCGGGTTGATACCCAAGCCGGTCATCGCAGCCAAGTTCACCAAGTGGTTGATGCCCTCAGGCACTTTCATCCCATCTTCCGAAGTCAGCTCCGCTATGATGTCCGACAGCTCCTCCTCAAAGGGTAAGCTCTTGCCCGTCTTGCCGCGCAAGCTCTCTCCCTTTATCAACGATGCCGCAACATTCGATATCATATCACCACCGGTCAATCCCTCCACCGGTGCAGTGAGAAGCCTTATCGCAGCATCATACCACATCTCGTCCTTCTTCTTGCCATCCTCGCCAAACAGCAGATACCAAGCCGAGCCGCCAAGGTTCCACACATACGACAACCCTAAGCCGAACACCGACAAGTTCACCATGTCCGTCACAAGCTGACGCACCATGCGCTTCTTTGCCGCTTCACCGGCCTTGGCTATCGCTTCCTGCGGTGCATCTTCCAAGCCTTGATAGCCGAGGTCGCGGAGTATCTTCTTGCGCTCAAACTCAAGGTCACGCTCCCATTCACCTTTGCGGCCATACTTGCCGAGGTTGCGTGCGGCTCGCGCTGTCTTGCGTGTATATGAGAATGGCGAGTTCCTGAAGATCGTGAACAGATTACTCAGGTAGTTGCCGCCACGCTGCATCGGCGACAGGTATGCCCCTTCGTCCGACTGCTGGGTCTCGTTGTATGTCTCTGCCTTCTCGATGGCCCGGCGGTGTGCCTCCTCTTTGCTGTATCCCTCTTTCTTATACCTGCGAAGCGCCGTGTCATACATTGCCTTGGCTCCGACAGCTACTGTCCACACGTCCACCGCCGCGTTCGGCAGCATGCCGTATTGCGATATGAATTTCGGTATCTTCTTCTCCCAAAGCTTCCAGTCAGTGCCGAGCTTCGACAATCGCGGGTCGCCGGCAACGCGGCTCTTCCATCGCTCCCGTATCATCGGCACGTTCTCCATCGCCCATGATAAGCTTTTCCATGAAGTCGCTGTAGACTTTGCCAAGTCAAATGGATTGCATTCACCAATATAAGCCGGCCACGAGGTCAGCTGCTTCATCGCCGTATAAAGTCGCCCGGCCACGGCAGAGCCGGTCGCACCCTTGGCGATGTTCATCAGCCCACGGTTGACCGCATCGACTTCCGGACGGTATGTACCGGCGGCAAGCCGGCAGCAGTCCTTGAACTCTTTCCAAAGTGAGTCGCCGGCACCATACATCGTCGTCATGTTCTTTACCTTTGCCCTGAAGTTGGTATCGCTCAGCAACGTGTTCACATCGCGTCCCCATTCGGCAAATGCGTTCCAATGCTCCATCTCCTCTATGTGGTCCAGTATGATGTGCGTCGCATCGCTGTTGAGTATATCCAGTGGCCTGGCGTTCACAGTGCGCCTGTTGATTGCCCCGGTTTTAGTAGCTCCGGCTCCGTTGCTTATTTTTATCGAGTCGCTGTCATCAACACCACCTTTCTCCTGTAGTGAGTCGCCCAATATCCGCAAAGGGAAGTAGTTCTCTATATCATCCATCGAAGTGCCGAACATCCGCTTGTGCGTCTCGTTGTATTCCTCGCGTGTCTTCGGCAGGAATTCTTCCTGTAGCCAATCCGCAGCCTTCTTCAGATTGGGGTCAAGCACCTCCGATATCCGCTCCACATCCGATTCACCGATACCCATCTTGCGAAGCTTCATCTTGCCGTCAACCATCTTATTAGCCATGTAGATATACATAAGGTTGCCTTGCGTCAGCTCCTCGGTGCGTTTCTCCTTGCCGTCAAGAAAGTCCACCTCACACCCTTTATTGCGTGCGAGCTTTATAAGGTTCGACCAGCGAGCACGCTTGTCGCCCGTCAGACTCTTCACAAACACGTCAAGCTCTTCCATCTTCGCCATGTGTCCGGATATCTCCTTGTCTCGGCTCGCTTTCCAGCCTCCCATGAAGTGATTCCAAAGGTAGCCCTCGCCATCCACACTCCTCTTGCCGAACGTGCGCAGCATCATATCGAAGCTCGACAACGGCGCGAATATGAATCGTGAGAATGTGTTGTTGACCATCCACTGTTTCAGTTTCTGCGCTTTCTTGTTATGTATACGCTCGCTGCGCCCCTCCATATCGGAGTTAGCCATGTGACGTATACGGCCCACGCGCTCGCGCTCAGCCTCACGGAAGGCCAAGGCACGCTCCCTGCCACGCTCCGTCATCTCGCCGATACGCGCAGCTTCCTCTGCATACGCCTCTATACGGGCTATCTTATTCTCCCAGATGGCTTCCTTGGCGTTCTTCTTGAATTCCCTGCGCTTCTCCAGTGTCATATCCCCTCTGGTATATGACTCATCGGCCTCGCGCATCTCCCTGCGCATCCGAGCCTCCTCTTTCTCAAGTCGGACTATCTTGTCTGCATGAAAAAATGCATGCATCAAGCCCTCAAGCTCCTTCTCAAGATTCTCCTCGGCCACGCTCTTCTTCTCGACATTTCCCTTCTCAGACGTCTCTTCTTCTGAAGCTGCTCCCTTTCTTTGCGACTTTGCGGCCTCCTCCCTTTCCTTGCGTTCCTCCTTAAGCTTGGCAAGCTCGTGTGACACAGCCGCAATCTCTGCATCGATCTTCTCAATGTCGCTCGTGCGCCAGAGCTTGTAGGTGTGCAGCATGTCAGCAGTGTCGGCATCTACCGCACCCTGCTTCACTATGCCATCTTTATCCACTTTCTGAGCCTTAATCTTCAATACTTTATGCAGAAGATTTTCCCCCTCGCGAAGCTGGCTATCCACCATTATCTCCATCACCCTGTGCACCTGTGCCGATATGTCGTCCTTTCCGGTCGCATTCCTTACCGCCGTCAAGAGGTCTCTCACCTCACGGCCTCGCAAGCCATCCATGTAGCCGTTCTTTATCAGCACCTGCGCAAGGTCGGTAACCTGCTTCACCGTCACCCGGTCAAAACGCTTTTGTGCCGCCATGGCCGAACGGAGTGTGCCCAAGTTCTTGCGTATGCTCTCCACAGCAGCCTTACGATACGAAACATTCCCCTCGTTGAGTATCGACAACAATATCTCGGCATTGGTGATACGCTCACGAAGTCCCAACTTACGCTCATCAAATCCAGCGAGAGCATTCTCGCTTACACCACCCTCAACATCATCGCCATCGCGAAAACGAATTTTTCCCTCCGAATCTTTGGGATTCTCAAAGTTTTCTATTATCTTTGCAGCATCCCTAAGCTCTTCATTGGCAGAGTGGCGATTATGAGTTTCGCATGTTCTTAGCCACTGAAGAGCTTTCTCTTTGTCATAAACTTTGCCAAGACCTCGGTTTATCCAATATATTATACCTTTTTCTTCCTTGGGATAAAGCGTCACTACATCTTCTATCTCTATTTCTCCACCTCGCGTTGCCTTACGTCTGGCCTCCAATGAAACGATGAAGTTCTTGCCATCCTTTTCAAGGTCAACAAGTATATTGAAATCCCCATGGCCGGTGCTTTCAAACACCGCAATAGGATTATTGATAGCCTCAGGAAGGTTCTTTACATCCTCGGGCAAAAACGGATGATTGTGCTTATAGTTCGGATTCATTTTCTTTTGAAGCACATTCCATTGCAAGTATATTCCTTCCCCATCTATGCCGGCATTCCTGAGTGTCTCTCCGGGTCTTCCCAACTTCAACTCACCATTAGCCATTTCCCCTTTAGCCAATTTATCAAGATGTTGGTTGAACCTGTCATTGACCTCACGAAGCTGTCGCTCTTCCTTGGTCTCCGAGTAACGCAGCCCGTCACCGAGGCCGAGTTCCTCACGCTTCGCTATGTCACGTGCCTTGTCTACATAGTCTCCCTCGCGCAGATTCTCATGACTCCGCCACAAGATGTAACGCAGCTCGTTGTCGCCCAAGCGTACCCACTTAGGCAAACCCATAGTACCGAGGAAACGGTTGATTGCATTAAGCACCGACTGCTTAAGCTTACCCCACACGCCCCGTTCCTCGGCAGTGAAGTCCTCGAAACCTTTCTCGGCCAACCGACCGAAAAGCTCATCGACTGCAACACGACGAGCCTCATCTATCGTCATCGCCCCTTCCGTACCAAGCGAGTCCATGAACAGACGGGTGGCCATACCGCCAACCTCCTTGCGAAGCCCCTTGCGGAGATGTCCGTAAACCTCATCGCAGAACTCCGAGAACCGCTCCTTACCCACAAGCTCTCGAAGCCCCTTGTGCGCAACTACCTCATGAAACACGGTCTCCGATACATCATCAGCATCACGGTGATTATGCGCAAGCACAATAACCCTGCCGGTGCGCGGGTCATAAGCACCCTTGCGACGTTCCAATGCACGGCGTTCAGAACGACTCAGCCCTTTATAGAACTCCGACTCCCGAAGCTCCTCCAAGCTCGACACCACCTCAACGCCGACACCGAACCGGTCCGAAAGCTCCTCAGCACGCGCCCGACGCCCCTCCAACGATTCCGATGGACTACCCTCAGCATTTACATCCCTATGCATATCCTCAGAAGCCGCATCGCGGTTTTGGGGGCGTGTGAGCGCAGAGCGCGAAGCCACCTCAGCATCAGCCTTGCGACTCTCTTCCAAAATTTTCTTGCCAGAATCGTACGTCTTGCCTAAATCATTTATCAAATCGGCAACCCGAACTTTCGCACGGACATCTTTTTTATCACCTTCGACTAAACTTTTTTCTAAATTTTGCTTTGAAATCTCAGATTCTTTTTCTAAATTTGCAGTGCGGCCAGGACTCTCTTTTGGGAGCCGACCGCTACCGGTCGAAGTGTCTGATGGTTTTCCTTCAGACACTTCGATATTTATAGCCTCTTCAGAAGAACCACTTTCATCATCAAAATTTAAGCTCTGCCTATTGGAAGTATCAGATTCTTTTGTTACCTTTGCACTTGCCAAGCTCGGGGTTTCTGACTTTGGCACGCCAGCAGAGGTGCGACTTTCTTTAGAGGGTTGTGCCTCTATTCTTACATCTGATACTTCATAAGTATAATAGTTGGCTTGACTTCTTGTATTCCGATATTCTTTAATGACAGTCCGTACAGAATAGAGCCTACCATCTATCTTAACAGCTCCGACAAATCTATGTATCAACAACTCCGGATTGATATCATTCGTAATCTTTCGTTGCCCATTGTTATCCTTTATATAATCCGGATGTTCCTCGACCTCTATGCTCGCACCAATTACCTTGTCAATCGAATTCAAAACTGCAATATGCACTCCCATATTAGCACTGTTTTGAATTGAACTCCGGCTCATGGTTTTATCTAAAGAACTCCCACTGATTGTATATTCAAAGCGAATGCCATTATTGTTATAGGTAAAGACTTTTCCATCAAAGCGTTGTTTTGCGTCTTTAACAGCTTGATTCTTCGCTTCTACTGCTGTACCTCTATACCCATGCCTCGGAACTTCAATCACCTCAACCTCAGCTTCATTGAGTCCGCGCATAACGGTACCGCGATTCTCGACAGCCTTCTTCTGACGCTCAGCAAATGTCTCGCGCGGGTCTCCAAGTCGATAAAGTACAACGCTGCCATCCCCCTCGCTCTTTTCCTCCATGGTGTCGACAAGCCGCTGCATCGGCTCATTAAAGCGTTCGCGCAGCTCAGCCTCAGTTGGGTAGGGGTAGTCGGCCAACGACTCCCTCTCTTTTTGCCACTGCTCAAAGCTCATAACCTCAAGCTCCGGCTTTTTCTCGCCATCCTTGAGTTTCTCATTGGCACGAGCTATATCTGCGTTGACCATCTTCATGCGCTGCTTGTACAGACCATATGTCATCTGCTGCCATCGCTCGGCATCCGAAGACTCAAGTCCATTGCTCAGGAAGGAGTTGCGCCTGCCCATATCCTTGAGTTTCATATGCACCCACTCGGCAAACAAACGCGCGGTCTCCTCCACAGGAGACCCCCAATAAGAACCCATGTCCCGGCTACGTGCATCGTAGTCGCTTCCACTTATAGCTTCCACCAATCCACGAAACGCACGCCCCATCTCGGCCCGGATCTCTGCCGATGCACCATCGGTCATCATGCCGGTCTTTATACCGCCGCGGCGCGAGTAATAATTGTCGAGGGCATGCCACCATTCGTGCGCCAAAGACCCGGCACCGCGTGTCTTGGTCAGGTTGATGACAACATTGTCGCGCTCATAGTGCGCGTTGGCGTTGCCGCTTCCACGTGCCCCGAACGCAAGTCCGAGCTCACCGCCCAAGCCTATCGCCTTGGGCGACACACCAAGCACGTCGGCCAAGTCCATCAGAGCATCATAAGCCTCGTTGACAGCCTGCTGACGATCCCGCTGGTTGGTCCAGTTGCCAAACTGCACACCCCGAAAGCCGAACGTCTCACCAACCTCGCGCTCGCTCACATCCTTGCCTGAACGCCAGTCGCGTCCCTCTCGCACATTGCCGGGCGTGAAGTAACGGAAGTTGCGGCGTGCTTCCTTGCGTGCTGCATCCCAAGCGTCAATCTCCGCGCGGTTGCGCTCTATCCATTCCGCAGCCTCCTTGCGCGTGGCAAATCCTCTCGCGAATGTCAGCATGTTGCCGTAGGCTGTCTTCTTCTTCAAAGGCAACCATACATCATAAGTGCCGCTCTCGCGGTCGTATCCAATCTCGAGATTCAAGTGTCGCTCCACTTTCTCCTTGGGAGCATAGGCCGACGACACAGCAGCATTAGCCTTTTCCTGAATATCACCGATGTTCGCGTCAAGCCATGCCGAAGCCTCTGACTTGTCGGCAAATTCCGGACACCCCTCTATCTCGTACCTCTCCCCGCTCAATGGGTCGCGTACTCGGAGTTTCCACCCTGTCGGTTCATTCACTTTCTCGTGGCGCATATTGCAAGCTACACCTTTCTTCTCCAGGTTGGCCTTCAGCTTTGTTGCCTCTGCCTCGCTCAGTCCATCCTTGAACGCGAAGTCGCCTCTTCTGCCTGTAAGATACATCACGCTCCATGTGTCGAGCTCCTTCTCCTTGTAGCTCGTAACATAAGGCACGAAGTCTTCCGGCATATACTCCACATCCATGTCTCCTCGCGACACCTTGGCAAGCTTGACCGAGTAAGCCAACGCCTCTTCGTAACTGCCGAACGAACGCTTGTATTTGCCATCAAGACTGACCTCGAAGCGGCTACCGAATGAATCGACACCTATGCTTGGCAACTTCGCCTTGCCGAACGGTGTTGCCGGCACGTCCATGCCATCCATGATGTCTATCACGGTCTCAAGTTCATTTGGCTCATAATGTCCTCCATCCTTACGGTCCGGATTCCATTCGAGAACTTGTGCACGGCGGTCGCGCATCGCCTCCATATCGCGCATATCCATCGACTCCAACGCAGCTGCACGATCCTCTGCCGTCCCTGCCTCTGCATATCGGCGAAGTCCATCCATCAGCTTGGCTGTTCTCTCTGCCCACGCCTTTATCTCTTCCTCACGGCGACGGCTCGCATATCTGTTACGGCTCAGACCCGACGGCTTCTTGTCACGGAGTATCAACCGAGTCATAGCCTCAAGCACGCGGGCATCCTCTGCCGTTATCTCACCCTTGGCAGCAAGCTTCACCCAATCCTTCGGCTTGAACACCTTGCTCACCGGATTGGCCACCAAGTCAGCCGCAGTAACTCCCGACAGCTGCTTCGACAAGTCACGCAAGGCATTCTTGCGAGCACCATATATCTCCTCACCCCAATCATCAATTCCACCGGAACCACCGGCCTTACTGCCAGAACCACCGACACCCTCCTTGCCGACACCATCCTTGCCGACACCATCCGTTTTATTGACCTCCGATGAGGGCATGATATTTCCCCCTCCGGTTGCATCGCGGTTTTGGGGTTGTGTGAGCGCAGAGCGCGAAGCCTCCTCCGAAGCACTGCCGCCACCCTCGGCAAGCACAAAGTCGATACGCTTGCGAGTAGCGATGGCTGTCTCGATAGCGCCCATCAGTTCACGCACCTCCTCATTATGAGGCTCCTCGCCATGACGAAACGCAAGCTCCTCCCACATGCTCTGAAGCTCCCCAATCTCACCCCTGACTTCATCCGGATCCTCAGGCACACGCTCTGCCAAGTCAAGCTCCATACGCTCAACATCCGCACGTATCTCCGCATCACGCTCCGAGTCAAGCGCAGCCTCATACTCAGCACTGACACGAGCGGCATAATCCAATGGCCCCTCATTATCTCCACGCGCAAGCTCCGATATCCGGGCACGAGCCATACCGTCTCCCTTACCATTACCGTCAGAAGCACCGGCCAAAGCCTTACCGTCAGCTTTTGTACTGTGAGAGGCCGAAGGCCTCCCTCCCGAAGCCATACCATCAGAAGCATCCCCCTTGACAACCTTAGATTCACTAATCCCAAAGTCCTCAGGCGCAAACAACGACGACTGCTCAGCATCAAAAAGACTCGGCTCAGATGCAATGGATTCTACATGACTCCCCGGCAATTTCACATCACCGCCGGCCGATTCCATATCTCCGGCAATATCCGGCCTGTCAAGCCCAAGCTTACGCTGCATCTCCGCATCACGCACCGACACATCCTCACGCGCGGCCTCACGCACCAAGTTCTGATGTGACCGCCAAAGCAAATAACGCAAGTCAGCATCACTCAGCGTCACGCCCTTGGCTACCCTCAGCAACCCCACAGAATCAAGCATCTCGAAAAACAACTTGCAGACTCTCCGTATCCAAGGCTGCGACACATGGTTATCCTCCGCAAGCGTGGCAAGATATTCCTCAGTGGCACGGCGGCGGTCTCCACCCTCACCGCGCATATATTCATCTATGCGGGAATGCACATAATCGTCTCCATTCTCATAAACCGCATCAAGAAAATCATCGAAATGCTCACCGAACATTGCACGCAACCCCCGGTGACCGACACCCTCATGAAGCAAAGTGCGCAGCAGGTCGCCACCCTCGCCGCCATGATTGTCCACAACTACAGTGATACGCCCCGTCTTCGGATCATACCATCCCTTCTTGCCGCGGAGTTCCCCCTCCGGCAGCTCCTCGCTCATGACATAGTCTACAGGCAGACCCAAGCGTTGAGCCATAGAATGAGTCCGACCTATGGCATTGGCAAGCATACGGCCCCGTTCAAAACCACGAGACCCAACGCCACGTCCAGCCGATGCAGTTTTCTCTGCACGACCCCTATCCAAGTCTTGCACATGCCACATGGATATACGACCGTCAGGCCAAGCCTCTGCCCTCCAGCCGGGGAAGCTCGCCTCCAAAGCTCCGGCAAGCTCATACACGCCATCGAACACACGACCCGGCAACAGCGGATGCGTGCACTGCGTGTAATGCGGCTTGCCGTCATAACCGGCTCTCGGCTCACCGGCAGGCTCAACACGAAGTTCCTGCCCATGGCTCAACACAACGTCGCTTCCATTTGCAACAGGCTTGTCAGGATGATTCACAACCACACCCTTGCCATCAAGCGTAGGCACGAAACCATACTGAGGGAAACGCGCACGAAGCGAGTCCATCATATCCTTGCGCGAAGTGGCCCGACCCTCATAGCCGGGCACATCGACCCACCATTCATCACCCTCATGATGAACAGCCAACCGAGCTCCATGCGCAAGCTCCGCATCCCCACCACGGTACTTAGGGCCATCACCCTCTCCCGACTCCTTGCTCAGACTTCCTCGTCCGGATGAGCCTTCAGGTAAGCCCTGCGCATCACCAACGCCCTCGCCGACAGCGACACTGCCGCCGCCCGGCTCTTGCGCGATGCCTCCACCGCCTCCTTGCTTATCAGTCCCTTGGTCAGGCAAAAGCGTACCGCCTCCGCCGCTTCCCTCGCCTTCTGCTGAGGGGTCAACTTGCTCAAATCTTCGTTGTTCATATTCTTCTTCCCTTAGTTTTTCTTCTGCAAGTATAGCATTATATTCGTCATAATCCAAATCTTCAAGAGCTTTTCTCGCCTCCTCTTCCTGCACTTCGCGCATCTCCATATACTCCTCTCGGCTCATACCGAAGGTCTCCTGACACCACGCATCCTCGAGTCCGGCTATGTAGTTATGATAATCACCCGCAATCTTGCGTGCTTCTTCTATACGGTTATTCACAATATAGTTGTATATGTCGCTCGGAACTTTAGCGTTCTGCAACATCTCTATCAAAGCATTGTGAGCATCCTGATTATCATAGTGTATGCCATACTGCTCGCACAGCTCCTTCATCGCGTCGCCGGCAAGCCAGCCCAAGCTCTTGCCACCCTTCTCCTTGGGCATAAACATTCTGAAGAGTCTCTTGCGCTCACCCTCACCAATGCCCGTATCAGCCATGACACCTTTAGACCCATCATTGCTACGGGCCAAAAGCTTGTATCTCGACAACACCATTGCAGCGACCTCATATATATCCTCAGGGATAGAGGTCTGCTCCAGACGTTCCAACGCCTCCGGCACATCCTTGACCTCATCAAAAACATGCCGCACAAGCTTGTCGAGTTTCGCCTTCGCCTCACGGTCCGCAAGCTCCTCTGCAGCAGCTTTCTCAAATTCCGCTTGCTTTTCCGAATTCTTTATGTTATCTTTGTATTCGGAAGTCTCAGAAGAATTTCCCGCTGGCGCGGTTGCACCCTTTGTATGGCCGCTATTAACTTCAATGGTATCGGTGCCTTTACCATTACTTACTGCGGGTCGGTCATAGACTTTCGGTTTGCGGCGCGAGTATTTTTTCTTAAAGATACCCGCGCTGTTCACATTCCAATAGCTGCCATCCCGAGACATCTGAATGAATAAAGTATTGTTGTGTTCATCCGATACTTCAAGCAGATATGTCTGATTATCACCTATCTTAGCTCCCTCTCGGATGTCAGTATAATTTTTTGCAACATCCTCTACAAATTCCTCTACTGAAGAATACCCGGCATTACGAATCTGCTCTCCATGACCAGCCTCTATATGAAGCAGTCCATAACCATGATTCTTTCCCTCAGAATCCTTCCGATTTTCTCCAAGGCTCAAACGAATAGGAGCTTCAGTAAGCCCACTCTCATAATCAATAACCCCAAAGTCTACGGTACCATTCTTAGACAACACCAAAGGTTTTCCATAATAATCCTTTTCATCCGACAGTTTCGGGCCTGCATATTCTTCTGCGGTCACACGCTTCACCATAATCTTTCTCGCAGACGCACGACGACGAGCCTGCGCCTCCTCATTAGCACGGCGTCCCACCTCAGCCTTTTCAGCCTCTGCTTTCTCGACAGCAGCTTTCTCAGCCTCGGCACGGCTCTTAGGCACATCGGCGATAGCACGCCACCGGCGTGCATCCTCCTCCAAGGCCGCCACTCGCTCCTTCTTCTGACGAAGCCCCTCAGCTTCCGCATCAAGATAATCCGCATCAGTCGCATCATCACCAAGTTTGGGAGGCTTAACTTTCGCAGCCCTCTCTTTCTTAAGGGCAGCCTCTTTACGTTGTGCTGCGGACTCGGCAAGTTCGGCAGCCCCGTCGCCATACATCTCAACCATACCCTCGAAGCCAAGCTCAGCACTCTCGGCAGCTGCAAAGTCCGGCTTACCTTTCCGGTCAACCGGTATACGCGACAACGCACTTTCCTTTTCTCTTACAGGCTTATCCCCAAGTATCTCCCTCACGGGCTTCTTGAAGTCTATAATCGGGTCGATAAAATAAACCTTACCGTCAGCACCCACAAGCGCATTGTCGCCGGTGACATCCGTCACCGACACCTCATCATTGCCATACCGGTATTTTCCCTCCGGATACAATCCTTTCTCTGCAAGCGCAGCCGCAACCTGCTCATCAGTAGCCTTGTCAACCGCCTCCACATAATCCTGAGAAAGCACTATGCGCACATCCCCAAGCTCCTCACTGACACCCTCAAAACCATAAGCAGTCTCAGGAAAATACTTATTGTGTACAAGGTGTTCGAATACTGCATCCTCCGGCTGCACATTCCCTTTCATCGGGGACTTCGCATACGGATCCTTTACCTTGTAAACCTTACCATTCTCCCTGTCTATGAAGACCTCACTCTCCCCACCCCGCTTATCCTTTCGCTCGCCTAAAGAATCTATTTCATCCTTATCCTTAAATTCTCCCTGTTCCTTGGCGATTCCAATCAGTCTTTCCCCTTCCGTGTTCCGCCGAGCTCTCTCGCCATCGCCTGAATGTTCATTATATGAAGCTTCCAACCCCTCCTCATACACTCGTATATGGCCTCTGTCTCGATTGCTCGCCACGCCTCCGGCTGAGTCTCCAGCCACTGAGCCGCCGTCATCCCCGGATGACTCCGCTGACTCATCATTATTTTGTTCAGGTCCGTTTCCATCAGCTTGAGTTTTTTCTATCTCCTGCAAAGTTAACCCTTTCCCATCACTTTCGGAAACTTCCTCACCATTTTTCTCAGACTTACTCTCACCTGCTGCATCGCGGTTTTCTCGTCCCCCTCCACTTTCTATTGCATCGCGGTTTTGGGGGTGTGCAAGCGCAGAGCGCGAATCATCCCCAGCGGCCTGCCGCTGAGCCACAGCCTCAAGATACTGCCTTGAAGGACGGAAGTCAGAACCTTTCTCCCTCAGAAACTCAGGCTTGACAAAAACCATACCGTCACTGCCCGACACATAGACCTCCACATCTCCGACATCAATACGCTGCCCTGTCTCATGCGACAACTCCGCAGCTCGTTCTGCACTGTCGGCAACTGTCCCGGTCAACGTGCAGACAACATCCTCTCCACCCTCTCCAAGAGGCAAGCGTATCGACCCATGAAGAGCAACACCCTCAGCCACCGGCTGACCCAAAAACTCACCACCATCAGCACCACCTGTTTTGACAGCATCACCAGAAGATGCACCGGGAGATACACCGGAAGCCATGCCGGGTGCTTCATCAGAAACATCAACAGAAGTTGCAGGATCAGCAGACAAACTCTCTTTCCCAGCGGCTGCAACCGTTTCCTCGGATTCCTTACCCTCCATCTTCTCAGCAGGAGAATACCCCGAAAGCTTCTTAGTCTCAACCGTCAACTTGCGGCCATCGCGCAAGTCGCGAACCACAACAGTCTTCGAAGACTTATCGCGGTCTATACCTCCGCTTGCATCAAGCACGACATCGCCCGAAAGCACCTCGACATCAGCATACTCAATACCGATACGCGCACGGGCCTTTCCCATTGGACGCACCTCAGACTCAGCAACCTCAGCATTGTCGGCACCTCCGGCCACCGCGCGTTCCTCCACGTCCTCCACATGCTGAAGCTCACGTATATACTCGCTCACAACCCTTCGCTCACGCTCGCTGCGACGCTCCGGCTCCTTCGACAAAGCATCATACACCTGCGCCCCGCATTTCACTTCGACCCCGTGGCGTATCTCCTCCACACGGTTGAGACGTGGCAGCGGCATACCCTTAAGCTCCTCGGAAATCTCGCGCCATATCTGCTTCCGCACCTCCTTGGCCTCTGCCGTATCTTTAGACGCATCCTCCGGCCCGTCAAGCAAATTCGCAAAGCTCGTGATACTCATTCCCTTTTTGGCAGCAACTTTACGCATAGCCCCCTCCAGACGTTTGTCGCGCTCCTCGGCAAGCACATTCTGCTCCCCGACCGACACCTGGTTCATCTCTGCCTGTCGCTCCACTCGCCCAAGCTCCAACCGTGCAGCCCTCTCACTCTTGAACGTCCGCGACGTCACAACACCATTCTCGCCATACGACCTCACGGTATATGTCCCGTCTCCATTCTCCACACTCTCACCATAACCGATGGTGCTGACCGGCAGGAAATTCCCCGTGGCATAATAATACATCTTCGCGCGTGCAGACTCGCTTATGCTACCGTCATCAACAAGCCGCTGAAGCTCTTTCGTAAGCTCCGCACCACGCGTATCACGACCATTGTCGGCACCGTCGCTGTCTGCCAATCCCTTGCCGGCATTGGAAGCACCATGCTCGCGAAGCTGAGCTTCAGACTCAACACCATGAAGCAAATATGAGAAATCATATCCACCATCACGCAGTTCTTTGCGCTCGTCTGCCGTCAAAGACATAGGCATACTCGGCCTGTCGAGCCAAGTGCGAAGCCGCGTCTCCATGCTCGCACGTCCTTGAGGAGTGCTGCCTATCTTGCCTAAACGCTTGGCTGCCGAATACACTGCCTCGCTTCCGGCCTCTCTCGCCACATATCCCACAGCCTTGGCCGCCGGCTTGAACTTGAAAGCAGCCATCATAGCCATGTTGTCTTTCCATACATCCCACTTGTCACGCTCTCCCTCCAGCCACTCAGGCACCGAGAATATCGTACCCTCCAATACCGTAGCACCCGTGAATACACCTGCACGAGCAACCATCTTCCCGAATGTCCCGCTTATCAGCCCCCTGACAAGCTTATCACTGACATTACCGGACACCGGATGCAACCAACCGATACCCACACCGCCCATCACGGCACCACGTACCATCTGCTTGCCTATCGACTCCAACGAATAGCCCTCATTCTTGCCCATAAGCTGAGTGCGGATATCATCATTCTCGCCACCGGCCACCACATGACCGCCATGCATGAACTGATTCTTAGCTTCATTCAAACCCTCGAACAAAGCGAAATTGGTACCACCTCCCGACACACCTGCAACCAACGAACCCTTAAGGCTCGCCCCGAACTGACGCGCGGCAGCCTTGCGTGCAAGCGACGATGCCCCCTTGCCGGCAATACGTTTGCCCACAAGGTTAACCACGGCCTTCGAAGCACCGCCACCCACGCTGCCGCTCACCCAAGTCACAGGATCCAATGTCATACCGCCCACCATACCTGCAAGGTCAAGCACTCCATGCTCACTGCCATACTCTGCCATAGCAGCTTCCGAAGCCGCCATGTCGCCGCTGTGTCCGGTCACAGCCCTCGCCAAGCCCTTGGTCAGCTGCACCGCAGTGTTGGCAGATGCAATCTTGCGTGCAAAAAACTCCAGCTTACCCTTAGGCAAATTCTGCTTCTTAGCATACTCAAACATATGTATATCCGACTGCTCACGCGCAAGAGCCTCAGCCTCCTTATCAAGCTGACGCGACACCATAGCATTCAATGCAACTTTACTGTAACCCTTACCGGCAGCGCCAGCCTCAAATGCTTCAATCAATTCCGCGTCGCGCCCGATCTCCATCAGATACCGCTTGCAGTCCGCTATATAAGACTTCTGGCCGGACTCACCCAAGTTCGCCCAATGGTCATCCATAAGACGGTTCAAATCGAACTCCCGCATACGCGACACCTCCGTAAGCCCGGCCCTCGGCATAGCCGAAGC
>CAJUIJ010000011.1 GCA_910586175.1 uncultured Muribaculaceae bacterium
GAAAATAAGGTCGGCATTGGGAGGAATTGGTCCGCCGGGGGTGCCCATTTCTCCGTAACCTATCTTGGAGGGGATGTAGAACACGGTTTTGCCACCCTCCTTCATGAGCTGAAGGCCCTCGGTCCAGCCGGGAATCACGGCATTGAGGGGGAATTCTGCGGGTTCGCCGCGCTGATAGCTTGAGTCGAACACTGTGCCGTCGGTGAGTCGGCCTTCGTAATGCACGGTCACATTGTCGGTAGCCACGGGCGATTTGCCGGATCCCTCGGTGACGGTGAGATACTTAAGGCCTGAAGCTGTGACGGCAAAAGTTGAGTCGGTAGAGAGTTCCGCCTTCTTTGACTCGTCAGCAAATATGGCTGCCAGGGAGTCAGCCGGGGCAACTGCCACGGTTTCCTCCTCAACTGCCACCACGCTGTCGGAGTCGGTATCCTTATTCTCGCCCGACTTACAAGAAGTCAAGCTGAGTGACAGGCCGGCTGCCACGATAGCGGCATATTTAAAAATTTTCTTCATGTCAGATTATTTCTTTACAACCTTGATGAGTTCCACATCAAATATAAGAGTGGAATGCGGGGGGATAGCGCCGGGTATGCCCTGCGGGCCGTAAGCGAGGTCAGAAGGGATGAAGAATGTGTATTTAGCACCCTCCTTCATGAGCTGTACGCCTTCAGTCCAGCCCGGAATCACACGGTTGAGCGGGAAAGTAGCGGGTTCGCCACGGTTCACGCTTGAGTCGAACACGGTGCCGTCCAGAAGTCGTCCGGTGTAGTGCACGGTCACCTCATCCTCGGCTGTGGGCTGTGCGCCTGTGCCTTCCTTCTCCACTACATACTGTAGACCGCTTGCTGTCTCCTTGACATCTGCGTTGCTCTTGTTCTCCTCGAGAAATTTCTTGCCGGCTGCTTTTGCAGCTTCCTCGGCTTTGTTCTGGAGGTCAGAGAGATACTCTTGAATAAGCTTCTGAGCCTCGTCGATGTTCATGGCCGGTTCTGAGCCATCGTATACTGATTTAACTGCATCCTTGAAGTCTTCCACGTTGAGGGAGTTCATGCCCATACCTTTGAGCTGATGTCCCATGGCGAGACCCCATGCATAACTAAGTTTGTCCATAATTAATATCTTTTTATTTGGGTTTATAATCTTAAAATTTTATGGCCGCTAATTTTATAACAAATAAATCGGTGAAATGTTAAAATGTCAGCGACCGGAGAGGTTTGTCAGCGACCGGTGGCGGTGATGTGGAAGCAAGGGGACTTGCGTTCATATTTCACCATGCACTTGTTTTGTCGGCGCAGGTCCCAGAGCACTTCTCCAAGTATATATTTGAGCTCCTCGTCGCTCAGGCGGGTTCCTCCATAGTGGTTGAAGTGGGCGTATGAGATGTCGAAAGTCGTGCCGAACTGGTGAGTTGAAGAGTCGGTGGCGTTGCGGTTCACACGCCGGAGCTTCTTTACGGAGTGTGCTGTGCGGAGCACGCTTGTAACTCGGAACTTGTGTCCGGGTGCGCCACGTTTGGCGAGAGAGTCGGCAAAATTGCGGCCGATAGTCTCAAGCAGGGAGGCACCCTCCTTTACGAGATAAGGCATGCTGTGGGTGAGTGTATCGAGGTCGTACCAGCGGCACGAAGATATCTCTACGAGCGGTTTGGAGAGATAGTAAGCGTCGGAGAGCGACCGGATTGGCTTTATGCCGAGGCGCTCAGCTACAGCGTATTGGTGACGGTTGGAGTCATTGAAAAGTTCGTTGAGTCGTCCGATGCGATTATATCGTGACATGCGGGCCGGCTGCACCGGAGTGGAGTCGGACTTTACTTCCGGCACGAGAGCGGCAATCTCCTCGTCAGAAACTTGCTTTGCCGTGTCATCATCCCATATGCCGGAATCATCAGGAAGACCGGTGCGGGGAGGGTCTTCGCCGTCGGCCACGAGGTCCCAGGGGGCGGGCTCGGAGAGTTCGCTGTCGGCTTCTGCACCATGGCGCGGTGAGCCACATGCCGAGGCAAGCAATAGCGCGGCTATGCAGAGGACGATGGTTCGAGAAAATTTCATGATGCAAATTTAATAAATTAACATTAATTTGACGTTAAATAAGTATGGAAAAGTTGCAAAAATTGCGAGGAGCACTCATAGATATGGATGGTGTGCTCTATGATTCGATGCCCGGGCATACGCTTGCGTGGAAGCGCATGATGGATGGTTTGGGGGTGGAATGCGACCGAGATGAGTTTTATCTGTATGAAGGAATGACCGGAGCCGCCACTATCAATCTGCTCTTCAAGAGGGCATTCGGAGAGGAGTGCGAACCCGGTAGGGTGAAAGACCTGTATGCGCTCAAGAGCCAATATTTCAAGGAGCTGGGCCCCGCGAAGCCTATGCCGGGAGCCGACAGGATGCTTTCGTTGCTCGGGGAGGCAGGTCTGACACGGGTGCTTGTGACAGGTAGCGGACAGGCGAGTCTCCTTGAGGCCTTGCAGAGGGATTATCCCGGAGTGTTTGGCAAAGGACGCATGATAACGGCTCACGATGTGACACATGGCAAACCTGACCCGGAGCCATATCTCAAGGGTGCGGCATTGGCCGGCTTGGAGCCGTCGGAATGTATTGTGGTGGAGAATGCCCCCTTGGGGGTGCGTGCCGGCAAGGCGGCAGGATGCTTCACGGTGGCCGTCACCACCGGGCCGATACCGCGTGAGGCGTTCGAGAGAGAGGGAGCCGACATGATATTCGAATCGATGGAAGCGTTCGCAGACTTCCTGCAAGATAATTTTCAGAAAGCATGAAACAATAAATATAAAAGTATGGAACAAGAGATAATTTATACGCGCGATTGGGTGGGTCCTGTCTTTGACGCCATCGCCGAACTCGTGCCCGACAAGGCTATACTGATTACCGACACCAATGTGGACCGTGATGTTTTGACGCTCCAGAGAGACAGGATATATGGTGCGGTAGATGACATAATCACGATTTCATCGGGAGAATCTGCCAAGAATCTTGATACGCTTGCCTATGTATGGAAGCGGTTGGCCGATGCCGGTTGCACGCGCCATAGCCTCGTAATAAACTTCGGGGGAGGCGTGGTGAGCGACCTCGGCGGATTCGCCGCCGCCACTTTCAAGCGAGGCATACAGTTTGTTAATGTGCCGACTACACTGTTGGCAATGGCCGATGCTGCTATCGGAGGCAAGACCGGCATAGACTTTGCCGGATACAAGAACGAAGTGGGGGCTTTTGCTCCTGCCTGCAGGGTTATAATGGATGAGGGGCTGCTCTCCACGCTTCCGGAACGGGAGCTGCGGTCGGGATTTGCCGAGGTGGTGAAGATGGCGTTGATATTGAATGACCCTATTTATGATGAACTTATCAAAGAGGATGCACTGCACGACAGCGAGCTGATGCGACGGGCCATAAAGATGGCGGCCGATGGCAAGTTGTTGATTGTCAACAGTGATCCGTATGAAAAGGGAGCTCGGAGGATGCTCAACTTCGGTCATACGGCGGGTCATGCGTTCGAATCGTATGCAGAGTCGATAGGAAAGCCGATAAGCCATGGGGAAGCTGTGGCATATGGCATGTTGGTGGCATTGAGGCTCAGCTGTGACCGTAACGGTTATCCTGTCAAAAAAGTCGATGAATACGAGGAAAATATACTGAAGAGATATTACGAACCGCTGCCTTTTGGCGAGGAGGCCGAACCCGAATTGCAGCGTCTGATGGCTCACGATAAGAAGAATATCAAGAATGGAGAGATAAACTGGGTTCTTCTTAAGTAAGGGCCTTTTGGGGCTTGTGTTGGAATATGGGTGGAAGTCGTTTTAAGGGTTGTACTTTTGCAGCGTCAACCTTTAAAACGATTTTTTTATGTTCAATCGCAAAAGAAAAAAAGAGGAAGTCGCCGAGAGTCCTATCTATGACCTTGAGGCGCAAGTTAAGCCGGATTATGTGGCCGGTACGAGTGATGATATGGTGTGTCAGGAGCAGGACGATTCCGCCTCTCAAGACACGGACGTGAAAAATGCAGAAACTGCCGACGAAGTTGTCGAGATAGTGAAAAAACTCGATGAAACCGAGAAAAAAGAGGAGACGGAGGCTGCGATGATGCAGGCATTCGAGGCCTGGCTTGAAGATAGCATCGCGGATGAGAAACGTCGCGAGGCAGCCCGCGAGGCCATGGGATTGGTGCATGACGCTATGGCCGGTGGGGAGTTTGACGATGCGATATTCGATGTGATAGCCAAAGGGGCAGATTACGACCGGGCGATAGCCGAGGCTGTGGAACTCGGGGAGGCCAAGGGGTTTGAGGCCGGAGAGGCCAAAGGTCGCGAAGAGGGTGAGGTGAATGCCCGTAATGCAGATATAGACCGCTATTTTGAAGATGCTAAAGGAGATGGTGTGCCACATCCCGGTTCGGGAAGCACCAAAGGCTCCTCGCGTGGCTTCTCAATCTTTGACTTGGCCCGAAGCGCAAATGTTTAATTAATAATTAAAAATGAATAATGAATAATTTTTGACTGTGTAATTGTCTTGATGGTTATTTATAATTCAGTAAATCAGTAATATAAATCAATTAAAAACTTATTGACATGGCAAATTTGAATCCGGTAGCCGGTACTTCCGGCCAGTTTACACAGCTTCCCGGTGAAGCGACTACAGTATCAACAGCAGCAGAGGCCACAGGAGGTGTCGGCGGCACACTTATTGAGGCAGACATAGATGAGGAACTCTTCAGGTTCAACTCAGATGATACGCCGTTGATGAACCTGATGCTAAAGGCAAAGCGAGTTAAAGTGAACAGTCCCGAAGTGGATCATTACATGATAGATGAGCCGCGGAGTCATGTGCAGCTCGAACAAAACATGGATGCGACCAATGCTTCGCAGACAATACTTCCGTTGCGTGCGTGCGACCAGGGTGTGCCCCGTCCATTCAGCACACTGCTTGTGAAAGGGGTGGATGGCTATGACGAGAGCGGACGTAATGTGACCCCCGGCAAAGATTTGATGCTCTTTGTAGTCGGATATGACCCGACCACCAACAACCCGATAGTGAGGGCGGTGAACGGACCGAAAGCATCTACTGCCGACGAGTATTGCTCCATACCGGAGGTCCCCTCCGGCACAGTGTGCGTGTTGCTTGCCAACTCGCTCTATGAGACACAGAAAGAGGTGGACCCCGAGATGATTGTGCCTCAGCCGAGCAAGGTCTATTTGCAGAAGCGAGGTATGAATCAGGTGGTGTCGGACTACTTCGAGAGCCAGCGTAAGCGATTGCCCTTTGCCAAGGCAGTTATTGCAGAGCAAGCGATATCAAACTTCAAGGTGCGTGGCAACAGGACACTCTGGGCCGGACGCGCCGGCAAATTCAAGGTGAATGTGCCTCGCATGGGCATGCAATATGTATATTGCACCGAAGGTCTGCGCTGGCAGTTTAAACGGGAGTTGCAGCATCAGGGAGCGTGGACAATAGAGCGTGTGATAGCATTGGCCAAGATGTTCTTCACGGGAGAGGATGTGCCTAAGACTGCGCTCTTGCTTGCCGGCAAGAACTTGCTGGAGCAGATACAGTGCATAGATTATTCGAAGCATCCCGAGATACAGATAACCACCAAGGTCAACTCCATGGGATGGACCGTGACCAACTTCCACACCGTGTTTGGCGACATTGAGATAAAGCGGGAGCCGACACTCGACCGTTTGGGGTGGAGCAACAGCGGTGCACTTATCGGCGAGAATCGATTGGTACATTATATCTACAGTGCGGAGCATTCGTTCAGCGACAGGGTGGATGGCGAGGAAGCCACGCGCAACGGCATCTTGATATGGGATGCACTTGCACTCAAGGGAGGTTGCCACATCTGGATAGATGGTGAGGGCACAGGCCGTAAGGGTTGTGAGAATTCATTCAGAATCTGGGAATCGGCAGAAGAACCTGCCAAGGTGTCGACCGGCGACATATTCTATCTGGCATGCGATTGCCCCGGCATATCGGAGCGTGCACGTACCGGGCAGCTGTGGCGTGCGGAGGTGTCGACAGGCAGCGACCTCAAGCCTGTGGCAACATGGACAGAGGTGAAAGGGGAGATAGACCTTTGATAAGCAGTAGTCAACGATAAAGAATAAGAGGATATGAATAAGAACATGAAGATATCGGCAATCAGTGACACAAATCGCAGCGCAAGCACATATGCAGTGTATGGGCTTACCGAATGTGAGATGCTGATACCTGCCGGCAACGCTCGCCTGAGAATACATTTCTCAGGCGGCAGCCTGTCGGCCTTGGGTAGTGTGCCGGCCACTTTTACCACACGTAGCCACATAGTGATGCGGCTCATAGAGGGAAGCCCGCAATTCAGGCAGGGCAGAATCAGAAAAATTTTGTGACCATGCTTATACCAATAGATGAAATAAAGGAGCGCGTGTGCGCATTGCTTGATGAGAATCCGGAGATAATACGGGAGAAAACGGAGTATGGCGATCCGGAATATTCAATTTTGTCGCTTGTGGAGATTTATCTGGAGGATGCGGCGCGGATAGTTGCCGCATCCGCCCCCTTGGCCGAGATTACGGAATGCTCGGTGCTCGGCACCGGGCTTGACAGTCCCGGCGGAAAGGTTTTTGGAGCTTTGACTGTAAAGGTGAGCGAAGAGTGCGTGCGGATGAATCTGCCATCAGATTTCCTGCGGCTTGCGTGGATCAGGATGAGCGATTGGACTCACTGCGTGAGTGAACCCTTGGCTTTCGGTGGAGATGAATACAGATTGCGTCAGGGAGGCTTGAGGCGAGCGAGGCGAAGGTGCCCTGCGGTGGCGGTGCATCAGGTGGGTCCGCTCAAGCGAATGGAGATATATGGTAGTCGTCAGGGTGAACATGTGGCGGAGTTCGGTTGGATTACCGAGCCAAGAAGGGTGGGCGACAGCCTTGAATTGCCACGTGGCCTTTTCTCACGGCTATGCAGTCAGTTGGCTGATATGATTCAGCTGAATCTCCAGAGAGAATAGTGTGTAATCGAGATAATAGTCAGTGACATGGATAAAAAAGATGAGTAGAGATGAAATTGCCGGAGAATTGTCCGAAGCATCTGATAGGCATGACAGCCGTCTGCACCATCTTCATCAGCCTCGGTCTGCTTATAGCCGGGATGATAATGGCGCCGTCGGGTCAGATAGATAATTCGGTGTTGATTGCGTATGGCGAGATATGCACGTTTGTGTGTGCATTGCTTGGAGTGAATAATAAGAGCATTTATCCGCCTCGATAAGTGTTATAGGTCGCGCACAAAGTATATGTGCATTTACTTTAAAATTGGAGATATGAGAAAGATTGAGAAGATTATAGTGCATTGCACAGCCACTCCTGAGGGGCGTGATGTGAGTGTGGCCGACGTGACACGTTGGCACAGGGCGCGGGGGTTCCGCACGATAGGCTATCATTACCTGATAGGACTTGACGGCAAAGTGTATCCCGGCCGGCCTTTGGAGCAGGTGGGTGCCCACTGTGTGGGTCAAAATGCCAAATCGGTGGGAGTGTGTTATGTGGGAGGTTGCGACAAGCAGATGCATCCTAAGGATACCCGCACTGCGGCGCAGCGAGAGTCCTTGCGACAGTTGGTGTCTGAACTTAAAGCCCGCTTTCCCGGTGCTACTTTGCATGGACATCGTGAGTTCGCAGCCAAAGCTTGCCCCTCGTTTGACGTGAGGCGTGAATTGTGAAACTCAATAAGTAGGTGCCATCTTGTTTCGCAGGCGTGGTGGCAGGTGACGTTTGTAATTGAGCCAAGCCTCTTTTTGGCTTGTGTATTGCTTCATGTGGTGGCTGCCACGTGACTTCAGCTCGAGCACTATGTGTTCGGGCTTTTTGGCGTTTGTGCGGTTTCGCAGTGAGTCGGCGCAGTCGGTCAGCAAAGATGCGAGTTCTCTGCGGGTCACGAATGTGGTGTCGCCGATAAGCACGTTGACATAAGTGCCGGGGTCATACCCCATCAGATAGTCTGCACGTTGTGCCATTTTCACAGCCTCCGCTATGTTGCCATGGTTGAGCAATCGCCGTCCGGCGGCAACCAATGCGGCTCTTTGCGAGCTCAGCTGTGAGGCCGGTGTGTGGTCCATATATACCGGTTTGCCCGGCGGGTTGGCCGGCACCAAGCGTTCTGAAGCGGCAACGGCAAGAGAGTCAGAACGGTTGTAGTCTGCGATGCCAAACTGATAGCCGAAGAGCCAAGGAGAAAGTTCCTTGGAGAGTCCGAGTCTTTTGTCGGCAGAAAGAGCCTCAATCCAATATATGGGTCGCGGATTGGGCGATGCAGCGTTGGTGGCCAGTATATCGAGCATCATTAGCCGCCCGAAGTCGAGAGAGAGACGTCCATTGCGCAAGGCGTTGGCCGGAATTGAGATTGTATTGCCTTTGGTATCAGTTATCGTGACGAAGTGTGCCGGGAATTGCGGACGGTCGCTTTGCTTCAATATTCGCAAGGCTTCGAGAGCCGGCATTGTGTCGACGGCAGAGGGTGATATACGCACCTGTTGGTAGGCATCGTAGATGATATCCTTGCGGCTAAGCGTGGTGGGTAGCTTGGCAGACTCACGCCAGTCAGCCATGAGATTGGCAGCATAGGCCGGTCGGGTCAGGTATGAGAGATTCACGACGCGTATGTCGCTCCTTACACCCTCCACTTCCTGTATATACCATAGGGGGAAAGTGTAATTGTCGCCATTGACGAAGATAATGGCGTCGGGTTCCATTGACTGCATCATATTGATGGCGAATGAGTGGGCGGCGGTGCGGTTGCTGCGGTCGTGGTCGTCATAATTGGTGAAACCCATCCAGCCCACAATGGCGAGAGGGAGAGCGAAGCCCCAGGGGCTTCTGAAACGCCGGGCCAGCATGATTGCACCGAAGCCTATCCATATACAGTAAGCCCAGAAACTGCCGAGAAAGGAATAGTCGCGTTCGCGGGGTTCGCCTGGGTCTTGATTCAGATAGACCACGATGGCGAGTCCGGTCATGACGAATAGGATGCCTGTGACGGCGCAAGTCGTTATGCCGCGTCGGCGCGATTTGAGCAGCCAGCCAATGCCGATGAGACCTAATACGAGCGGCAGGCAATAATATAGATTACGCCCCTTGTTGTCTTTGCCGGCCACGGCGGGCAGATGATCTTCGGCTCCAAGCATGGCGTTGTCGATAAATCGGAATCCGGTCACGAAATTGCCATGCTGCACCTCGCCCTGCGAGGGGCGGTCGTTCTGGCGTCCGGCAAAGTTCCATAGCAGGTATCGCCAGTACATGTAGCCGGTCTGGTAAGTCAGGAACCATTGCAGGTTCTGCATGTAAGTGGGTCGGAATCCGGTAGCGAGGTCTCCACGTGAGCCGTCGGGGCGAGCTTTGGCAACCGGACGACCCAAGGAATCGAATGCTTCCGAAATGCGCACCTTTGCCATTGAAGACTTGTTCATGCCTATCCATTCGTCAAAAGAGGTCAGGTCGGAGGGATTGGACGAAGTGATTCGAGGAAACCACATGTTTAGTTCCGGAGTCTTGACGGTGGATGGATGGCGACCGATCACCATATATGAGTCTCCGCCGCGTGCTGCGAGACGTGCATTTTCGACGGAGTCCGCGGGGGCTATGTCGAGTGAGCTGCGCAATTTGCCGCCGGCTTCGCCCGGCACCATGCGTGTTGACCCATATTTGAGTTGGTACTTGCGGTAGAAGGGCTTGCCGAGAGAGTCGTATTCCTCGTGGAGCATCGGTTTGCTGAAGGGAGTCGGACCATACAGCAGAGGTTTGCCTCCATATTGTTCGCGGCTTTGGTAATATGCGAAGGCGAAAGGCTCTCCCGGCATTGCCGAGTTGGCCGGAGAGGGTACATCGCCTCTTATGGGTATGAGGGCGTATGAGCTGTAGCCGGTGAGGAGCATGGCGAGCATCCAAAGCGCAAGGCATAGGCGACGGCTCTGGAAGTTCACACCGCTCACGAGAAGCGCGGAGACAAGGGCCGATACTATTGCGCCGATTACGAAATGGTCAGAGAGGATAAATATGCCGGATAGGAAAATCGCGGGGAAGCAGGCGGCAGCCATCTGTCCGCGACTATGCCCTACACGTGTTACCACGAGAGCGAGGATGAGAGCGAGGGCAAGCAGCCCGACATATATCGCAACTCCGCTAAGGGCCGGCAGCCCCCAGAGATTTACCGCCATAATCTCGAATCGCGCTGCGAGTGCGATGGTAGATGGCATCATGCCCATAAGCACGCATGCCACCGCCACGAGCGAGAGCAGGAAGATTAGGGATAGACGCAGAGTGCTCCGTATGCCACGGCGCACAGCCCATATCATGGCGAGAGCGGGTATGCAGAGCAGGTTGAGCTGGTGTATGCCGATGCTAAGGCCGAACAGATATGCTATCAGGATAAGCAACCGCCAGGATTCCGGACGATTTCGCGTGCCGGCCCACTTGGTCATCAGCCATACGCATAGGGCAGTCATGAATATCGACATGGCGTAAACCTCGGCCTCTACGGCAGAGAACCATGCGGAGTCACACCATCCGAAAGCGAGCGCACCGCAGAGTGCGCCGCCGGCTGCGGCCACAGGAGCGGGAATGTGGCGTCGCGGGAGCTTGAGAAGCACCCATAGCCCCACGCGATATAGGGTCTTGGCGAGGAAAAAGGCGGCGAAGGCCGTGAAGAGACCGGAAGAGAGGTTGATGGCTAAGGCGGCGTAGGCCGGTGAGGGCGCGAGGAGCGTGAACATCTTCTCCACGAGCATCCATGTAGGGTTACCGGGAGGATGTCCCACTTCGAGCAGGTAGGCAGCCGATACATATTCCGGGCAATCCCAGAACGATATGGTAGGGGCCACCGTGAGCCAGTAGGTGAGCAGCAGTAGTGCAAACGAACCCCATGCCACCCAATTCTCGAGTCTCAGATATTTCCTTTCAGATCCTATCATCTATTGTTAACTTTATGACATGTTGTCAGATTGACGTTTTGTCATATTGACATGATGTCATTGTGACATGATGTCATGATGTCATGATGTTGTTTTGACCGGTTGGCTTATCGCTCGGCTCTCATCGGGTTGTTAAGGAAGTCTTCGTAGGCGAGGCGTATGCCCTCTTCGAGTTCGGTCTTGTAGTTCCAGCCGAGTCGTGAGGCTTTTGACACGTCGAGGAGCTTGCGTGGGGTTCCGTTGGGCTTTGTGGTGTCCCATTCGATTTCTCCTTCGAAGCCAATCACCTTGGCCACGAGTTCGGTGAGTTGCTTGATGGTGACTTCCTTGCCGGTGCCGGCGTTTACGGTCTCATTGCCCGAATAGTTCTCCATCAGGAAGACGCAGAGGTCTGCGAGGTCGTCTACATAAAGGAACTCACGCAGTGGCGAGCCGTCGCCCCAGCAGGTCACGCTCTTGGCTCCGTTCTGTTTTGCTTCGTGGAAGCGGCGTATCAGGGCCGGTAGCACATGCGAGTGCGTAGGGTGGTAGTTGTCGTTCGGGCCGTAGAGGTTGGTCGGCATCACCGATATGAAGTCAGCTCCATATTGGCGGTTGAGATATTCGCAATACTTGAGGCCGGAGATTTTGGCGAGGGCGTAAGCCTCGTTGGTTTTCTCGAGTGCTGAGGTGAGCAGGCAAGACTCCTGCATTGGTTGCGGGGCCATGCGGGGGTAAATGCAGGAGGAGCCAAGAAATTCGAGTTTGCGGCAACCGTTGCGCCAGGCGGCGTTGATGACATTCATCTCGAGCATCATGTTGACATACATGAAGTCGGCGGGTGCCTTATCGTTGGCCTCTATACCTCCGACCTTGGCTGCTGCGAGAAATACGTATTCCGGTCGTTTGGTAGCGAAAAACTCTTCTACCTTGTCCTGACGTGTCAGGTCAAGCTGGGCGTGAGTGCGGGTAATTATATTGGTGTAGCCGCGGCGTTGCAGCTCGCGTACGATGGCAGAACCCACCATTCCGCGGTGGCCTGCCACATATATTTTAGCGTTCTTTTCCATAATGTGAAGATTCAGTTTTGTCGGTTTGTGGTGCGCCGGAGATAGCGCATATAGTCAAGAATTAAGATAGATTGCGGTCAGTTGGGGTATAAATGACTCCCAGCTGAGGTGCTTTGTGTAGTAGTCATATGCGTCGCGACCCATTTGCTCACGCAGCGATTTGTCTGATGCGAGTTTCTGCATGGCGCTTGTAAGGGCAGACGCATCGGCAGGAGGCACGAAGATTGCAGTGCGGCCATCTTCGAGATACTCGGGTTGGGCGCCTGTAGGGCAGCAAATCTGGGGCCGGGCGGCGGCCATGGCATCAATGTTGCTCATGCCGAAGGCTTCGCGGTCGACCGACGGAAGCACCACGAAGTGTGCTCCGGAAATGCTTTCGTAAGGTGATTCGGAGTTTTGTTTCCAGTCAATGCGTTCCATCACATTGCGGGCTATGGCGCGTCGGCGCAGTTGGTCGCGGTAGTCGGGGTTTCCCTTGCCGCAGATTCGCAGGCGGATTTTCACATCGCGCAGCAAGGCGAGGGCATCGATGATTGTCTCGATACCTTTCCCTTTTACCACGGCACCGGCGTAGGCCGCTATTATGGGGCCCTTGGAAGGCTCCGGCATTGGCGAGGCTTGGCGCATGTTGACGCTGTTGTGCAATATGTGCACTGTCTTCATCTCCATGGGGAGCTTGTCGGGCCATGGCAGCTTGAAGCGGTCGAAAGCTGTCTGCGATACGAATATATGGCCGTTAATCTTGTTGTATATGCGTCGGAAGAGCCATGAGTTGCGGCCTTGTCGCACAGTGTGTCGCGTGGAGAATACGCGCACATCGGGGCGCGCGGCTATCCGCTTGGCGAGAAGCACTGTGAAGGCATCGCGGTAGCGGTGCACATGGACGTAGGTGCGGTTGCGTGGGGCCTCGCGCAGTTCGCGGGCGAGCATGAGAGCCGACACGGGGTCGAAGATGCCATGGAGCGGCGCATGAAGCAGCTCTATGCCTGCATCGCGAAAACGGTCGTCGACCACGCGTGCTTCGCGCGTCACGGCGCTTACACGCCATCCCTGTAGCTTATAATGAGCGCAGATGTCGCATGCGTAGCGTTGCATACCGCCCCAGCGGTTGCTCGACACGAGGTGTATCAGCCATGGTTGGCCTTGACTTGTGTCTGCTTTGGCTGCATTGTGTATCTGCTTGCCCGAACTTATTTCCTCATTATCGCTCTGTGTCATTTACTTGCCTCTCCTTTACCTTATGGTCAGTTGGTGCTCGACAGCATCACGCGTATGTCGATGCTCGGCATGGAGAGGAAAGATGCGATGAATTTGTCGACGAGCTTGCCGTCATATGTTATCATGCCGCTCTGCACACCGGGAGTGGTTACCATCATGCCGGTGAAACCATCCTTAATGCTCAGCTCATTGAGGAAGTTGACCATTGGGTTGGAGAGGGCCATCGCTACTGTGCGGGGCACGGATACGGAGGGATGTGATTCATGCAGGTCAATCACGAAGACGCTGTCTTTGAGTGAACTTGAGAGGCTCTTCGGGAACTTGAACTGGTTTGTGGCGTTGCCCATGATTATTACGTCGGCGGTCTTGACGCGGTTGGTGAGCACGCGGGGGTGAATGGCTATCAGCTCCACTATCGGGTTGCAGAGAGGGCGGGCGAGCGACAGGGCGGATACGTCGTTGTCCATCACCACCACCCGTGCGCCGGTGCCGGCTGCTGCGTTGGCGGCAGCGATACATTCTGTGCCGGTGCCGATAATCAAAACCTCGCAGGGGTTTAGTCCGGCCACGCCGGCGAGGAGCACGCCTTTGCCCCCACCTAAATATGATAGTGACTCTTGTGCATACATCACAGCTGCACGACCGTCGATTTCGTCAACTATGTTGGCGAAAATCTGCACATCGCTGTGAGAATACATATTGTCGAAACATCCGCACGAGATATGCTTGTCGAGGAGGGCCTTCACGACGTTCTTGTCGAAGAGATCCTTGCCCATCATGCAGAGCAGGGTGGCCCCTGTGCTCATTTTCTTTACATCCTTGGCGCGAAGTGGGTGGTAGCTCAGCACAATGGGGGCGCGGAGGGCTTCCTCGCGGGTCACTATCTTCACCCCATATTCGGCATATGTGCTGTCGTTGAAGCTTATGTCGACACCGGCACCCTGTTCCATCGAGACTTTGATGCCACCGGAAGTGAGCAGTCCGCATGCTTCGGGCGTGAGGATAAATCTCGTCTCATCGGTGTCGGAATAGTTACCCACGAGAGCTATGTGAACACCACCTTGCGGTTGGTCGAGCACCTCGACTGCTGCCTGAGGCTCCAATGACTGATTTGTGTCTGAGTGTTTTCCGGTGTCTGCCATATATTTTAGTTTTAGTAGGTGTATTAAAATTATATGTGAGTAGCTGCCAATTGAGAAGCCAAAGGCTTTATTATAGGCCATACACATTATAAGTATCCAAAAGCTTTTGGGAAGCGTGTGGCTTTTGTTTTTCTCAGATGGTCAAAGAACAAAATTACTAAAATTTTTCAATATTCGGTAAGGCGAGGGTGCAATAATGCAAAAAAATACTTTAGGCAAATAAAAATTTGTATAATTCACAAAAAAAGATTAATTTTGCAGATGTTTCGAGGAAAGCCCGACACAGAGGCTTTTCTGAGACGATAGGATTGTCTTATGGTGTAATGGTAGCACTGCAGTTTTTGGTTCTGCCTGTCCAGGTTCGAATCCTGGTAAGACAACGTTAAAAAGCCTTGGAGAGCGCTTGCGTCTCCGAGGCTTTTTCTTTTGGGCTGATAGGGGTGATAGGTCTAATAGGTCTAATAGGTCAAATAGGTCTAATAGGTCTAATAAGTCTAATAGGTCAAATAAGTCAGATAAGTCTGATTAGACTTATCTGACTTATAGATCTGATCGGTCAGATGGGGCTTATATGACTGATTCTGTTATAATGATTGGATCAGGGGTACTATCAGGGTGATTGTGGCGTTTGGGTCGAGGCGGTGGCCTCCTTCGAAGTCGGTGGCGTTTGTGTAGTGTGTGAGGTATTCTTCCTTGCAGTTCACTACGTCGTCTTTTGTGCCGAAGAATGCGTGCACTTGGTCGGGGTTGTCTTTGTTCTTGCCGATTATGCCGAATTTGGGGTCGAATTGCTGCGATTCGAGTTTTTCGTATTTCCTTACGAGCTTCTCGGTCACTTCGAAGTCTTTGAGACCGTCGAGGCGTGGGTTGTGGAAAGGCAACCTTTGTCCGATTTTCTCCCGGAGATGCCTTGATGTGTGAAATGATGGGTTTATGAGAATGCGTCGGAAGCCTCTGAATAGCTGTGCGAACATGCCTCCCATCGAGGTGCCTACTATTATTGCATCGGGTTTTAGGGTGGATGCGAGGCGTTTCAGCTCGGTCATGGCGAGCTCGGGCTGTACAGGTATATCGGGAGATATCACCTCATATTTTGACAGGGTGCGTCTGAGGCGTTGGGCAGTGGTTGATTGCCCTGACGATGACATGCCGTGAAGGTATACTACTTGCATTCCCATAAGTATAATTTGTCGGATGGTCTGACTTTTTCGGGCACCGGCATAGAGAAGAGCTGACCTTTGGTCACCTTTTCCACCGGCTTCAGGTCAAAGCGCAGTTCTTCAACTTTCATGATTATTGCACCTGTGGTCGGGCCTGATATCACTACTTCATCGCCGACGTTGAGTTCGCCGGCCTCCATCAGGAATTCACCGACCCCGAGTTTGGAGAAGTGGCGGATGGTCTTTGCCGCATATTTTTTGACACGGGTGGATGAGGAGCCATATTTGCTGCTCCATTCGCCGAGGCGTTGGCCGAGGTAGTATCCGTTCCAGAATCCGCGGTTGAAGACTTTGGCGAGGCGTTCATCCCAGGACTTGACCAGGTCATCGTTGAAGGTTCCGTCGCATATTGCCTGCAGTGCTTCGGAATAGCAGGCTACCGTTTCTGCCACGTATTCGGGGCCACGTGCGCGGCCCTCTATCTTGAAGACCCGTACACCTGCATCTACCATCTTGTTGAGGAAATGGATAGTCTTGAGGTCCTTGGGCGACATTATGTATTTATTTTCCACGTCGAGTTGTTCGCCCGTCTCGCGGTCGGTCACGGTGTATGAGCGGCGGCATATCTGGTTGCAGGCTCCACGGTTGGCCGAGGAGTTTAGCTCGTGGAGGCTGAGGTAGCATTTGCCGCTTACGGCCATGCAGAGTGCTCCGTGGCAGAACATCTCGAGTCTTATCGGCTTGCCGGCGGGGCCACGAAGGTCTGATTCGATGATTTGCCGGTGAATTTCGGCCACCTGGTCCATGTTAAGTTCGCGGGCGAGTACCATCACGTCTGCAAACTGTGCGTAGAATTTTACGGCCTCGAAATTTGAGACATTGACTTGGGTAGAAATGTGCACTTCCTGTCCGATGCTGCGGGCGTAAAGGATGGCCGCCATGTCGGAGGCGATGATTGCGGAAATGCCGGCCTGGTGGGCGCGGTCTATTATGTGGCACATCAGCTCCATGTCGGAGTCATAAATCACGGTGTTGACCGTGAGGTATGTCTTTACACCGTGCCGGTCGCATATGGCTGCGATGTCGGCCATGTCGTCGGCGGTGAAGTTAGCGCTTGAACGGGAGCGCATGTTTAGGCCCTCAATGCCGAAATAGACTGCGTTGGCACCGGCATTCAGAGCTGCGGCGAGCGATTCGCGGCTCCCCACGGGAGCCATTATCTCGAAGTCAGATCTTTTCATTATTTGGTGGCGATGTAATAGGTGACGGCCCCGAAAGTCAGGGAGCGGAACCTTGCGTATTTGAAACCGGCCTCATACAGGAGTGAAGTCATTGCCTCGCGTTGCGGGGCGGCTGCGATGCTTTCGGGCAGGTAAGTGTAAGCCCGGGAGTCACCGCTCACGATGCGTCCCGCAAGAGGTATGAGTTTGCGGGAGTAGAACCTGTAGAGCGATTTGGTGATAGGGTTGACAGGTTCGGAGAGCTCAATGATGCAGAGAGTCCCGTCATGACGGAGCACGCGAGCCATCTCCGCGAGGCCTTGGGCGAGGTGTTCGAAATTTCGCACGCCATAGGCCACGGTGATAAGGTCGAACGAATTGTCGGCGAAGCGCATGTGCAGAGAATCGCCCTGTTCGAAAGAAATGTTGAGGCGCACGTCATCCTCGTCTGCTTTGGCGAGTTTTTTGCGTGCTATCTTGAGCATACCCTCCGAGAGGTCAATGCCGGTTATGGATGAGTTGGGGTAGCGGCGATGCAGGTCAAAGGCCACATCGCCTGTGCCGGTGGCAATGTCGAGGATAGAGGCCGGGTTGCCGGTTGACTTGGCGGCATCGTCGAGGGCGCGTTTGCGCCACCAGCGGTGCAGTCCGAAAGTCATGGCAGTGTTCATGAAATCGTAAGCCGGGGCTATGGAGTCGAACATCTGCTCTACCTGCTGCGCCTTGTCGCGTCGGTCGTCATATGGGTTGATGAGTTCTGCACCCGATAGATCGTTGTTGGACATTTCAGATTTTTTTGGAGTAAGAGCGGCGTCGGCGGTGCTGGCGGTAATTGAAATATTCCCATTGGCTCTGCACCTTGGCGTTGGTTTCCATCTCGGGGTTGGACTCGGCATACTTATAACCATACTTGTTGAAATATGGTATGAGGTCCTGGAAGAGGAGCGCGTTTACACCCTTGTTCTGGAATTCGGGGTGCACGGCGACGAGCAGGAGGTCAACACGGTCGTTTTTCCCTTTTAAACCCTTGAGCAGAGATATCCATCCGAGGGGGAACATGCGTCCCCGCGACTTTTGCAGGGCGCGGCTCATGGATGGGAGCGCTATGCCAACACCTACGAGTCGGTCGTTGCGGTCCACTATAAGAGATAGGAGGTCGAGGTTGAGTAGGTCGAGATATAGGTCGATGTAATACTCTATCTGACGTTCGGAGAGTGGGGAGTATTGATAGAGGTTCTTATAAGATTCGTTGATGAGGTGAAACAGGGCGTGGCCATATTCCGTCTTGATGCGTTTGCGGCTCTTGTATTTGATGACACGTAGACCGAATTTATCCTTGACAAGATTTGCAATGCGTGAGTATCGTTCGGGAATCTCTTCGGGCACTTCCATGAGAAACTCCATCCAGTCAGACTCCTTCTTATAGCCGAGGCGTTCGAGATGCTGCGGGTAGTAGGGGTAATTGTAGATGGTGGCCATGGTGCCGAGTTCTTCGAAGCCTTCGATGAGCATACCCTCGTGGTCCATGTCGGTGAATCCGAGTGGGCCGATAATCTTGTTCATGCCCTTGACGCGGGCCCAATTTTCCACGGCATCCATTACGGCCTTTGAGGCCTCATGGTCGTCCACGAAGTCGATGAAGCCGAAGCGGGCTTCCTTGTGGCCGTGCATCTTGTTGAGTTGATGATTGATTATGCCGGCCACGCGGGCCACGGGTTTGCCGTCGCGATATGCCATGAAAATCGCGGCCTCGCAGAAGTCGAAAGCCGGATTTTTGGAAGGGAGCAATGTGTTGACATCGTCCATGATCAAAGGAGGCACATAGTAGGGGTTGCCTTTGTAGAGATTGATCTGGAACTTCGTGAACTCCTTCAGATTTTTCTTGTCGAGGGGTAGTTCTTTGACTTCGAGCATTTTTACTTAAGTGTTAGCCAGAACAGCAGTATAAGCATTGCGGTGATGAAAGCGACAAGCAGATAATATATCTGGGCAGAGTTGCGTCTCTCCACGGCGAGCTGAATGTCGGCGACGGTGGAGAATGCCTTGTCGTTAGCCTTGCACTTGTCGGAAATGCGGCGCAGTCGCGGCAGCGATGTGGGGAGATGGTCGAGCACCTCGCCGAGCACTTCGCCGTAGCTTCTTATATCGGCCATGGTATCATGTGAGGAAAGTCGTGAATGCTGGTCATACCCTACGTTCGTGAGCTTCAGGTTCTCGTTATATTCGGTGAATATGATGCTCTCGGGTGTGATGGGATGATGCGCGATATGATTTTCCTGAATGTACTGCATGGCATCGAGGAGCTGTGTCTGGAGGCGGTGCACTATTTTAGGTGTGAGGCGCTTCTCGTCGATAAGACGGCGGAGCGAATAGCCGTACACGTCGTCGGTGACAATTGACATGCCAACCCCGGGCACATCCTCAAGGTCGTTGACCATGACGATGTTGGGGTGGGCGAGGTTATAGCGCGTGTCGAACTCCTGTTCGAGCATCTCCTTGAACTCAGGGTTATCCTTGTATTGGGCCTTAAGGGCCTTGAGCATGATCCACTTGCCATGCTTACGCACGGTGAAGACATCATAATACTCCTCTTCCCATTCGGGCAGAAGTGTTAGGTCTGACCATTTGCCGGTCGGATCATTGATGGGGATCTTTTTCTCCTCCTTGCTTACGTATGCTTTGCTTTCGTCCAATGGGTAAAAATTTAAGAGGGTGTTCAAATTAAAAAATTACAGAAGTCGCCGTGGATTTTTGTTGTCGGGTAACCCGACAGCTCAATCTATTATGTCGAAGCCTGTGTATTTGCGCAGGCACTCGGGCACTATTATGCCTTGTGGAGTCTGGTTGTTTTCGAGCAATGCTGCCACGATGCGGGGCAGGGCGAGGGCAGAGCCGTTGAGGGTGTGGCAGAGGTGCATTTTCTTGTCAGCACCGCGGTAACGGCATTTCAGACGGTTGGCCTGATAAGTCTCGAAGTTTGATACAGAAGAGACCTCAAGCCAGCGTTTCTGGGCTGCGCTCCAGACTTCGAAGTCGAAAGTGATGGCCGATGTGAAGCTCATGTCGCCACCGCAAAGACGGAGAATATGCCAAGGAAGACCGAGTTTGTCGAGCAGACCCTGCACATGTTCTTTCATCTCCTCGAGGGCAGCGTAAGAGTCCTCGGGGCGTTCTACGCGCACAATCTCCACCTTGTCGAACTGGTGGAGGCGGTTAAGTCCACGCACATCTTTGCCGTAGCTGCCCGCCTCGCGACGCCAGCAGGGAGAGTAGGCACAGTTTTTCTTGGGTAGTTCGGCTTCGGGGATAATTACGTCGCGATATATGTTGGTCACAGGCACTTCGGCGGTGGGGATGAGGTAGAGGTTGTCGAGGTTGACATGATACATCTGACCCTCTTTGTCGGGGAGCTGGCCTGTGCCGTAGCCGGAGGCTTCGTTGACTACGAACGGTGGTTCCACTTCAGTATAGCCGGCCTTCCATGCTTCATCGAGGAAGAACTGGATTAGAGCGCGTTGCAGACGTGCACCCTTGCCTACATAGAACGGGAAGCCGGCACCGGTCACCTTCACGCCCAATTCGAAGTCGATTATGCCATATTTGGCAGCGAGTTCCCAGTGGGGGAGCGCATCTTCGGGCAGTTCGGGAATCACACCGCCTGTTTTCTCCACCACATTGTCTTCGGCGGTGCGGCCTTCGGGCACAGCCTCACAGGGGGTATTGGGCACTGTGAGGAGGAGTTCGCGGATTTGCTGCTCACATTGGGCGAGTTGATCCTGAAGAACTTTTGTGGCGTTCTTGATTTCTGCCACTTCTGCCTTGGCGGCCTCAGCCTCGTCGCGTTTGCCGGCCTTCATGAGAGCTCCGATAGAGGCTGCAAGCTTGTTGAGGCGCGCTGCATCACCATCGGTTTTCTGTTGGAGTGCGCGGCGTTCGGTGTCGATTTCAAGAATTCGGGTTATAATCTCTCGTCCGTCGAAGCCCTTGACGGCGAGGCGGCTGATGATGTATTCGGGGTCAGCCTTTATGTTCTGAAGAGTAAGCATTTTTGAATTTGGAATTTTGAATTTTGAATTTTGAATTCTTGACATGGAAAGAATTTAGAATTCTTGCCATCGAGCGAATTTAAAATTCTTGCTTTGGGAGAGGTTATTATCTTTGGGAGAGGTTATTATAGAGAGTTCAGGATATTTTTGACTGCCTCTGAGATAGCACGGCCTTCGGCGCGGCCGGCGAGGCGTTTGGAGGCGATGCCCATCACCTTACCCATGTCGCGGGGACCTGCGGCTCCGGTTTCTGCCACTATGGTGCGGAGCTCGGCTTCGAGTTCGTCTGCACTGAGCTGCTTGGGGAGGTATTCCTCGAGCACTGCAGCCTCAGCGAGCTCGTTGTCGGCAAGCTCCTGACGGTTGTTTTCCTGATAGATTTTGGCGCTTTCCTTGCGCTGTTTCACCATCTTGACGATGATTTTGGTGGCATTCTCGTCGGAGAGTTCACCGTTGGCACCTTTGGCCGTCTTGGCTTCGAGGAATTCTTTTTTTGCACCGCGCAAAGCTTCGAGGCGCACCTTGTCGCGTGCGAGCATTGCTTTCTTTATGTCTTCGCTGACCTGGTCAAAAAGATTCATATTTCGTAAATTTTTGTCTAATTCATTATTAACTTGCAAATTTACGAATAATTTTTGAGATTTTTGTTAAGAGGGCTAAAAAAGATTTTGTTGATTATTCGATTGAGCTGATAGTGTTGTAGAAATCGGGGAACGATTTTGACACGCATCCCGGGTCTTTGATGCGTTGTGGCGGAACGCCTGCTGCGGCAAGTGCCATTGCTATGCGGTGGTCGTTGTGACTGTCGAATATGCCTGATGCAGAGGGTGCACAAATGTCTCCGTGCCAGCAGAGAGTGTCTTCGGTGGCCGTCAGTATGTAGCCGGCCTTGCGCAATTCGGAACATAGGGTGGCTATGCGGTCAGACTCCTTGAAGCGCAGGCTCTTGACACCTCGCATCAAGAACCTTATGCCGCACATGCATGCGCATACTGCGAGAGGTGGCACGAGGTCAGGAGTGTCCTTCATGTCAATGTGCAGAGGTGAGCTGTCCGGTCGCGGAGATCCGTGGCGGGCGCGAATGGTGGCGGAACCATCGGCATTGAAGGTGGTGTCGACATCGAGCATCGCGAAGAGCCGGGCAGCTGTGGAGTCACCCTGTAAAGATAGATCGGGGGGAGGGAGATGCGGTAGCCTCAGGGTTTTGCCCGGGTTGAGGCGCACGTATTCGTAGAAGAAGGCTGCGGCCGACCAGTCGGACTCAATGGTATAAGTGGCGGTTTGGTCGGAAAAGTTGCTGAATATGTGCAGCATCTTCTCCGACATATCGAGATAAGGTCGCGATGTTGCGTCGGTATCGGAGGGGAGGGAGTATGGCTTGCTCCAGAGTGGAGAGGCGAGGATTAGCGCAGATGCAAATTGGCTTGAGGAGCTGACATCGAGATTGGTGCCTTGGCTCGACAGCTTGGTGCCGGTGACGAGCAGCGGTGGCCGCATGTCGTTGTTGAGGCACGTGATGTGGGCACCGGCAGAGCGCAGAGCCTCAATCAGCGGTGCTATAGGGCGGCGTCGGAGTTGGTCGCCACAGTCGATCACTCCCTTGAAGCCCGGGGTGGAGGCTGCGAGAGCGAGAAAGAAACGTAAGGAAGTGCCGCCGTTGCCAAGATTTATGATTTCGGAGTTATCAGGCACACGGTCATAAATCTTCAGGGCTGTTGCGAGTTCGTTGGTGTCGTCGCAATTCGGCAGGTTGGAGAGGGGGATTTTCAAGCCGTGCGCTCGCTTCAGGATCAAGGCGCGCGCTGCGATACTCTTTGAGCCGGGGAGGGTGACTGTTTGCACTTATTGTGGATGTGTGGAGATAAGATGCGTACTCTTATCAGGGTTTGAAATAGCAAGCGTCGCCATATGACAGAAACCTGTAGCCATTGGCCAGGGCTTCGTCATATATGGCCCGCCAGCGGGGGGATTGCGATTGTGAAGGCTCGCCGTCGCCGAGAAAAGAGGAGACGAGCAGCAGCAGCGTGCTGCCGGGCTGGTGGAAATTGGTCACCATGGCGTTGACGATTCTCCACTTGAATCCGGGAGCTATCATTATCGAAGTGTCAGCGGTTATGGCGGAAAGCTTATGGGTGTCGATATAATCGAGCAGGGCGTTGAGCGCAGCGAGGGTCTGCTCTTGGAGTTGCTTGCCGTCGATGTCGGTATCATAGGCCTCCCATTGGTCCACATGGAGAGGGTCGGGGTGGTTGTTGAGGAGGTGCAGGCCTATATATGGTAATGATTCGAGGGTGCGGACGGTTGTTGTGCCCACGGCGGTGATCTGCTTGCCGCACTCTATGGCGTTGATAAGCGAGCGGATGAGTGATGCTGAGACCGAAAAAGACTCCGTGTGCATGGGGTGACCTCCGATGTGCTCTGATTTTACCGGTTGGAAGGTGCCGGCTCCCACATGCAGGGTGACGTGCTCAATGGCAACGTTGTTGTTGCGGAGAGAAGCGAAAGTCTCGGGAGTGAAATGCAGACCGGCGGTGGGTGCTGCCACAGAACCCTTTGCATCGGCATATATTGTCTGGTAATCGTCGGCGTCGGAAGCCTCCGAGTCACGTTTCAGATAAGGTGGAATCGGAATGAATCCGGCGGCATCTACAATAGAGGCGAATGTGATGTCAGGGTTGTCCCAGGAGAATGTTATGGCGTGGGCGTTGCCTGCAAGCGGTTCCTCGCGGTGGGCGGTAAGCGAGACCTTACGGCCTTCTATTTCGAGAGATTTTGTCAGGTCGTGGTTTTTCCAACGTTTGAGGTTGCCGACGAGACATGTCCATTTGCAGCTGTTGCGGGCTTGGAACATCAGCACGTAGTCGTGCGGGTGCAGGGGTTCGAGTAGGAAAGTCTCAATTTGGGAGCCTGTCTCCTTGCGAAAACGTATGCGTGCATTTATTACGCGGGTGTCGTTGCATACGAGCAGCGAGCCTGCGGGTATCAGGGTGGGGAGATCGGAAAAGGCATGATGGGCCATTTCGCCCGGGGTCGTGGAGACGAGGAGCTTGCAGGAGTCGCGTTGGGATAGCGGATGGCGAGCAATTTTCTCATCGGGGAGAGGGTATAGGTAATCTGATATGAGTATATTTTTTACCATATTGATATGCAAATAGTTAAGTGGGTTTGCAGAGGCGTTGTAAAAGAAATTCAGGGCCTCTTAAAACTCATGAGAAATAAAAAATTGCACAAAAATAGCGAAAAGATTTGGTGGAATGAAAAAAAAGTTATAACTTTGCACTCGCAAACGGGTGATTAGCTCAGCTGGTTTAGAGCATCTGCCTTACAAGCAGAGGGTCGGCGGTTCGAATCCGTCATCACCCACTTCCCCACAATCCCCAGCTCGTCTGAAGCGCATCGCGCATCAGGCGAGCACCTCTTTTATGGGTATATGGGTATCACTTAGAGGGTCGGCGGTTCTAATCCGTCATTACTCCAAAATTAAGGCGCAGCTCCGTTTGGTGGGGCTGCGCCTTGGGTATAGTATGGGTATTAGGGTTTTTATGGAGTTGTTTATGCAGATTGCTTCTTGTTATGGGATTGCCTGATAGGCTGCCATGGCTTGTTCGAAGCGGGCGAGCACGTCTGCCATTTCGTATAGGCCGTCGGCGTTCTTCTGCATGCCCTTGAAAGTGAGCGGGTAGATCATCGGCGGGTTGTCGAGATCGAGCAGATCCATGTTTTTCAACTGTTCAACTGATTGGTACACGAGGTTTACATCGGCATATTCCTTGCCGTCGGGTCCTACGAATTTCTCAATGACAATCTTCGAGCCGATGGGCGTTTTCTTTTCGATGGCGTTGGGGAGTTCGTATTCCTCAATGCCGAGGGCTGTTGCCACTGACGAGAGGTTGGAATCGTGTCCTACAAGGAATGTGAACTTGCGGTCGGGCGAGATAAGCTCGTCGTGCATATATTGCACGAGGGGATAAGCCACGTTGGTTGCCACTATCGGGGCGGTGAAGAGTACATCCTGATAGGTATCTTTGATGTGAGCTAATTTTTCCCAGTCCTTGCGCGTTAGTTTGTGTCCGAAGGCTGCTTTCACAGAGTCGGGCTGCTCATAATATTGAAGTATAAAGGCGTCGCTTGCGGAGTTCAGCTCCTTGAGAGCGGAGCCTGACTTCATTCGTGGTTCCTGGTACTTCTCGAGCAGAATCTCAGTGTTGTAGTTTTCGAGATTCTTGAGTTCGGGGTCGTTTGCCTTGGCCATAGGGGAGTCCTTGATATCCATTACCTCCATGGCGAGTTCGTATTCGGGTTTGATTTTCTCGTTAATGCCGACAATGCCCTTCTTGCCACCCATGGCGTTGATCTGCTGCATGGCTACTTCCACAAATTCGGGGCTTACCTTGGTGAGTTGGGGATTGAAGAGGGGGTCCATCTTTGATGGAGTGTAGCGATGGTTTACGCGCACATTCCCCACCGGCATGAATCCGGAAGTGAAATATTGGGCAGTGGCGATGCATCGCTGCATGGAGTTGGCTATCACGTTTAGGTCATCGGCGGTTGGGTTATAGTTTTCCGGGAAAAGGCCGGCGTCTACGGCCCACTTGCGGAAATACTGTCCCATCTGGGTTTCGAGCACGCCGCCGCGCAGCGTCAGTTCGGACTTGCCGGCAGTCCACTTGTTCCATTGGTGGGGAGTCATGCGTCCGAGTGTGGACTTGGAGTCGGAAAGCGGGGAGCGGATGTTGTGGCGAGACAGCACCACAGCTTCTTTAAGTTTATACTTGTCCTTGAAATCCTGGCTTCTTTGTTTCTGGGCGAAAGAGGGTAACGCCATGCCGCCGAGAAGTGTGAAGGCGACTAAGACTTTAGCGAGAGTTTTCATACTATTAAAACTGTTGAGATTGTGTCTGTAAATGATGTGTCGGAGAGAGGTGTGCTTAAAGGAGAAAGGTTAAAGGGCAACAACTCGTATATGAATTACATCAATAGGAACAAAGGTGGGGCTGAGAAGTTAAAAAATATGTTTAAGAACATGTTTGGAATCAAAAATGCGTGTAAAAATGTTAAAGAATCACAACAAATCGTAATGAATTGCAGTTAGTAGTAACGGTGGTATCGCGAAATAGGTATCGCTGTTTGCTGATAATTAAAACACAAAACGCGGAATTACAAACATTACACGCTATGAAGAAACGTTTACTCTTTACGGCAGCCATAATGGCTCTCACTGGATCTTTTGCTACCCTGCAAGCGCAGGAAGAGGCAAAGCCCAAGTTTAAATTCACACCATCAGGACGCATCCTTCTCGATGGGGCAGTGTTCGGACCCGAACATAAGGCGGGATTCGCAGACGGCATTGCACTTCCCGATATCCGGGTTGGAGGTAAGGCCGAGTATGGCAACTGGCTTGCAAAGATTGATGTAGGTTACGCATTCGGCAAGATTGGCATGAAAGATGTCTATATCCAATATAAATTCAACCCCACGAACTTGCTGCGAGGCGGTTACTTCGTTCACCAGTTCGGTCTGCAGTCAGCCACGAGCAGTTCATTCAAGGAGACATTCGAGGCGCCTATCACCGACACCTATATGAATGCTACGGGCCGTAACATGGGTTTCATGTATCTGCACTATGGCGATAAATTCCTCGCCAGCGCGAGCGGTATCATCGGCACAAAGATTACGGAGCGTGCCAACGATGCCGGCAAGGTGAGCCTCGGTGTGATGAGCCGTCTGTTGTGGCATCCGGTCACCAAGGAGGGAAAAGTGGCGCAGGTCGGTGTGTCCGGCTGGTACCAGTCATCATATCATAGCGGCACCAAAGAAGCTGATGGATCTCTCAAGGTTTCACCCGGATTCTTCGATTATTCGGCCGGATATCCGACACGTGTTGACAACGTGACATTGGTATCAACCAAAATCGACAACGCGCGCGGTGTGTTCAAGCTCTCGCCCGAGTTCCAGTTGGCATACGACAGATTTGCCCTCGCCGGCCAATACTATTATATGAACGTAAACCGCAAGGATGGTATGAAACACTTCCAGGCTCAAGGTGCATATGGTGTGTTCAGGGCTCTCCTTTTCGGCGACACGAGCTATGGTTACAGTGATGTGGACGGAGGCCTCGCCCTTCCGAAGCCCAAGACGCTCGAGTGTGTGTTGAGTTACAACTATACCAACGCAAGCGACAAGAACGCCATGATTTGGGGTGGTATCACCAACGACTATTCCGTAACGCTGAACTATTATATAAATAAGTATATGCTCTGCCGTCTGCGCTGGTCATACACAAACCTTCGCAACTCGGCCGACCTGCCGCGCAACCACGTCAATATCGTTGAGGCTCGCGTGCAGTTCAAGTTCTGATGAAATATTGGTCTCCACACAGGAGATTGCTTATAGGCGGAAAGGCATGATTATCCTGATGGATAGTCATGCCATTGTTTTTTTTGTTAAATTTGCAGTCGGGGAGTGGTATCTGAATTTAATAATGTAATAAATATATATAAGATATGGAAGGAGCAATTTGGATTGCGCTGGTGGTAGTGGCAGTGGGATTAATACTGTATGCCTTT
>CAJUIJ010000012.1:0-272 GCA_910586175.1 uncultured Muribaculaceae bacterium
CACCAACCAATCCCAAATAAAAATAATAAAAAGCAATAACCGTTATAAAAAATAAAAGCCATGAGAATCGAAAAATTAGAGACAACCGTAAAGGTATACCAAAATAACGAACTCTCGCCCCAAGACCAAGAACTTATCGAAGCAGCAAAAGCAATGACCGCCACCAGCTACGCCCCATACTCCAAATTTCACGTAGGAGCAGCAATAAGGATGGCCGACGGCTCCATTATAAAAGGCTCCAACCAGGAAAACGCAGCATATCCCTCAGGCAC
>CAJUIJ010000012.1:282-2789 GCA_910586175.1 uncultured Muribaculaceae bacterium
TACCAGGCATCAGCCCTGAAGCCCGGCATGCCAATGCTCAAAATAGCCATAGCGGCAGCCACCGGCGGTCACTTCCAGCAAAGGCCAATAAGCCCATGCGGAGCATGCCGTCAGGCCCTGATGGAATACGAACACCTCCACGGTCCAATAGAGGTGCTGCTATACGGACAAGAAGAAACCTTCATATTCCCATCCATAGCATCGCTCCTCCCATACACCTTCACCGACTTCTGAAGCCTACCAATCCACTCCATTCACACGGTCATATACATAAGTCTGCACACGACCGCCACCTGTCTGCCACTGCATCCAGAGCGTATTGTTGCCATGAGTGAACCAATAACTCGTGGTCAACGGTGACGAATACTCATACTGTATATTAATCTGATAATTCGAAGCCCCTATATTCGAATCCTGGCAATAATAACGAAGTCTCTCACGCTCCTCATAACCATTGTCAAGATAATAATAATAGCCCGACCCATTACCATTGAAATAAAAATAATTCGTCTCATTATCATACACCTCATCCGAATTGGCCTGCACCAGCTTCCAATACCCCGTAAGCCGACGATCCTGAAAACTGTCATCCCATCCATAAGGAGGGTTATCCCACCATATGCCATCATCATCCACACACCCCGTCAACGATATCATCGACACCAAAGCAACACCCACACAACCCAACACATGTAGTAATCGTCTATTCATAATCCCATATTTTTATAATGCCATATATTGAAAATCCACAACATTCCAACTACCCCTACTATAATTAGAACACCCCACCACAAAAAGGGTTTAAACAAAAAAGCTACCGGCAAAATAATCACACCCGGCATCTTTTGTTCTGTGGAGGCGCGAAGAGCCTCAAGCCGAACACCTGCTTTCAAAAGCAAAAAGCGCAAAGCGCGATTAAAGAAAAGCCTGTATAAAGCCTGTATAAAACTTGTAGAAAACCGGTAGAAAACCTGTCCAAATTTCATTCATAACTAAAACAAACATCCATTGCAAATGTCTTAATTTATTTTATATCAACAACTTTTGCGTTTTTCCAAATTTTCAACCATTTTTAGTTTCTACACCTCCTACCCCCTCTTTTAAACACCACACGCACCACTTTTCTACAATTTTCAGCACTTCTTCTAAAAGATTTTATTAACTTTGCACTTATCAACAGTATGTTCAAAACACTCACATACGGCTGATTTTCAACACAGGCTGCCTGTAGATATTGTTGATAACACACTTCAAATCGTTGATAACCCGCTTTTCCAAATTTCAAGCCGAAAAGTTATTTGCAGTTATCTACAGCGTTTGTTGTTGTTTATTTTTTAGTTTAATATTATTTTTAATTTTAATCTTTTAAAAAAGAAAAAATGAACCAGCGGGAATCCGAACTCCGCGATGAAATATCACGGCTCAAGAAGCAGAAGAATGCACTCATCATGGCGCATTATTACCAGCGCGACGAAATACAGGAAATTGCAGACTTCATAGGCGACTCGCTCGCCCTCGCCCAGCAGGCGGCCAAAACCGATGCCGACATCATAGTGATGTGTGGAGTGCATTTCATGGGCGAGACTGCCAAGATTCTTTGTCCCGACAAGAAGGTACTCGTGCCTGACCTCAAGGCCGGATGCTCCTTGGCCGACAGTTGCGACCCTCATGAGTTCGCCGACTTCGTGAAAGACCATCCCGGCTACACTGTGATAAGCTACGTCAATACATCCGCAGCCGTAAAGGCACATACCGATATAGTGGTCACATCAGGCAACGCACGGAAGATAGTAGACTCCCTCCCCGCTGATGAGAAAATAATATTCGGACCCGACCGCAATCTCGGAGGCTACATCAATGCCGTGACAGGACGCCGGATGCTTCTCTGGAACGGCGCATGCCATGTGCACGACCGTTTCTCAATCGAAAAGATAGAGGAAATGAAACGTCAGCACCCCGGCGCAAAAATTCTCGTACATCCCGAATGCCGTCGCCCGCTCCAGCTCATAGCCGACAAGGTTGGCTCCACAGCCGCCCTGCTCGATTACGCACGCCATGACGATGCCAAGGAGTACATTGTGGTCACCGAAAGCGGAATCCTCTTCGAGATGCGCCGCAAATGCCCCGACAAGACATTCCTCGCAGCCCCGGCCGACGATGCCGAATGCCAATGCAACAACTGCGAGTACATGAAGCTAAACACCCTCGAAAAGGTAGCTGCCGCCCTCCGCAACGAACAGCCGGAGATCACAGTAGACCCCGAGATAGCGGTCAAGGCAATAAAACCAATAAAAAGAATGCTCGAACTCTCAAAATAAAGCCAACACCGTCCGCAGCTTTTGTTCTGTGCGGGCGCAAAGCACCCGTAAGCTGCATCGCGGTTTTGGAGGAGTGTGAGCGCAAAGCACCCGTAAGCTGCATCGCGGTTTCGGAGGAGTGTGAGCGCAAAGCGCCCGTAAGCTGCATCGCGGTTTCGGAGGAGTGTGAGCGCAAAGCGCCCGTAAGCT
>CAJUIJ010000012.1:2889-5227 GCA_910586175.1 uncultured Muribaculaceae bacterium
CGCCCGTAAGCTGCATCGCGGTTTCGGAGGAGTGTGAGCGCAAAGCGCCCGTAAGTTGCATCGCGGTTTCGGAGGTGTGTGAGCGCAAAGCACCCGTAAGCTGCATCGCGGTTTCGGAGGAGTGTGAGCGCAAAGCGCCCGTAAGCTGCATCGCGGTTTTGGAGGTGTGTGAGCGCAAAGCGCGAATTAAAATATGCAAGAAAGAAAAAAGAAAAGCATAGTGGAGCTGACCAACTGCTCGGTGCAAGAATACAGGCAGCTCCCTAAGCACCCCATTATCCTGCTTGCCGATAATGTCCGCTCCATGCACAACATCGGAGCTTTCTTCCGCACGGCAGATGCCTTCCGCATCGACTCAATAATTCTCGCGGGCATATCAGGCTGTCCTCCTCACCCGGAGATTGCCAAGAGCGCCCTCGGTGCCGAGGACTCGGTAAGCTGGACACATGCCGACAACGCCCTCGACCGGACGAAACGCCTGAAAGCGGAAGGCTGGAAAATATGTGTGCTCGAGCAGGCTCACAACAGCATCCCCCTCCAGAGCTTCGCTCCGAAGGGGGATGATCTGAAACTTGTCTTAGTGGTGGGCAACGAGGTGAAAGGGGTGGACCAGCAAATAGTGGATATAGCCGACTATGTGCTAGAAATCCCGCAGGAGGGCACCAAGCACTCCCTCAACGTCTCCACCTCAGCAGCAATAGCCCTATTCCACCTATATATAATAATGAATAAATAGTAGTGAATAATGAATAATTATAGATACATAATTATTCATTATTCACTATTAATTATTAATTAAATCAGTGCGCGTCCAGCCAGTTGGTGGCCACGCCACAGCCCACGGTGAGACGCACATTCCCTTGCCATGACTCTTCCATGAGCCGCACCACAAGTTCCTGCATCACCCCCACCTCTTCAGCAGGTACATTGAAGTTAAGCTCATCATGCACCTGCATGATCATTTTAGATTTGAGTCCGCGCCTCCTCATCTCATCATAAATCTTAATCATCGCCACCTTGATGATATCGGCTGCAGTGCCCTGAACCGGTGCATTAACGGCATTGCGCTCGGCATATCCGCGCACCGTAGGGTTACGGCTCCATATGTCGGGAAGCATCCGCCTGCGTCCCATGCGAGTCTCCACATACCCCTTCTCACGCGCATGCTCGATGCTCTGCTCTATGTAACGCTTCACCGTGGGGAAAGTGGCGAAATAATTGTCTATTATCTCTTTTGCCTCTGCCCGAGGTATGCCGAGCCGTGTGCTGAGCCCGAATGCCGATATGCCATATGATATACCGAAATTGGCGGTCTTGGCATTGCGACGTTCGTTCACTGTCACCTCTTCAGGCTCCTTATGATATATCTTCGCCGCCGTGATGGCATGCACATCCTTATCATGCTTGAATGCATCGAGCATGATGGGGTCTTCGCTGAAGTCGGCCAGCAGCCTCAGCTCTATCTGCGAATAGTCAGCCGAAAGAAACATGCACCCCGGTTCGGCTATGAAGGCTCGCCTTATCTCTTTCCCCTCATCATCGCGCACCGGTATATTCTGCAGATTAGGCGAAGAAGAAGAGAGCCTGCCGGTAGCCGTAACCGTTTGGTTATAGTTTGTATGCACGCGTCCCGTAGCCGGATTGATGGCAGCGGGCAATGCGCTGAGATATGTGCTCACGAGCTTCTTGAGTGCCCTGTATTGCATAATCTTACCTACTATAGGATGCTTGGCCGTGAGTTTTTCGAGCACATCCTCTGCTGTGCTGTATTGTCCGGTCTTGGTCTTTTTCGCTTTAGCATCGAGTTGCAGCTTGTCAAATAGTATCTCGCCCACCTTGGCCGGTGACCCTACATTAAACTCCTCACCGGCCAACTCATAAATCTCCGACTCGAGTATGCCGATGCGTTTGTTCATCTCCCTCTCCGCCTCACCGAGAGTGGAGGTATCTATGCGCACACCGCTCAGCTCCATATCGGCCAGAACACGCACAAGCGGAAACTCCACCTCTCGCAGAAGTCGCTCCATATCTCCGGTCTTCACAGCGTTGCTGAGCGGTTCATACAGACGGAGTGTCACGTCAGCCTGTTCACATGCCCACATCGCCAGGGCCTCATCTGCTTTAGTTTTCTCTGTGCTATCTGTTGGCATTGCACATTTGCGGGCAGAACTCTTCTTTATGGGGAAAGTGGCCGGATCATATCCGAGATAAGTGGCCGACAGCTGCTCGATTCCATGGCGCATCTCAGGTTGTAGCAGATAATGCGCCAAGGTTACATCGTAGAAGTTGAGTTCTGCCTCCACATTATCTGAGCGGTGGCGTGCCGCCACCACATAAT
>CAJUIJ010000012.1:5237-17598 GCA_910586175.1 uncultured Muribaculaceae bacterium
CGTCACTTTTTCTATGTCGCCGCGTGCCAGTAAGTCGAGCACTGCCGCTGTGCCCTCTTCATAGCTCGTGGGCACATACCACGCTTTGCCTCCGGCCACGGCTATGCCGCTGCCGCGCCATTCGCTCATGGCATCGTTCTCGCCCTCGGAGTGGATGCACACTCCACAACGGTCTGTCTGTTCGAGCGCACGTTTCATCTGTTCGAGCGCAGCCGCATCACTCACTATGAGGTAGTCTCGCTCAGTCATGTCGGTTACTGCATTATCTTCAGCTTCACTATCTTCGTTATGACTGTCGCAGGGGGTCTCGAAGCAACTGTCGTCAAAGAGCGACGGAGCCATAGGGCTTGATGCTTTGGCACCTTTACCGGAGACTCCATCACTCGCTGTCGCGGGCTTACCTTCGGCCTGGTCGAGCCGTTTGGTCACCCTGTCGGTAAGGGTCTTGAACTCCAGTTCTTTGAATATGGCAAAGAGTTTGTCGCGGTCCACAGGCTTGCGCACAAGGTCGTCAGGCTTTACATCTACCGGCACATCCGTGCGTATGGTAGCTAAGAATTTAGAAAACTCTATCTGCTCTTTATTCTCCTCCACTTTCTTCTTCTGCGCTCCCTTAAGTTGGTCGGTATTGGCGAGAAGTTGCTCCACCGAGCCAAATTGCTTTATGAGCTTAATGGCGGTCACCTCTCCCACACCCGGACATCCGGGTATATTGTCTGCCTTGTCGCCCATAAGTGCCAACAGGTCTATCACCTGGCTCGTGCGTTCCAATCCGTAGCGTTCGCAAATCTCCTCCTCGCCTCGTATCTCGAAGTCCTGCCCCCTGTACGAGGGCTTGTATTGCAGCACATTCGCGCTCACAAGCTGGCCGTAATCTTTGTCGGGAGTCATCATATAAGTGGTGAAATCCTCCTTCTCCGCCATCTTGGCCAATGTGCCTATCACGTCGTCAGCCTCAAAGCCCTCCACGGTCACAATAGGGATATTGTAAGCCTTGACTATCTCTTTGATAAATGGTATGGAGAGACGTATATCCTCCGGCATGGCGGCACGCTCGGCCTTATATTCGGCATATGCCTCATTGCGGAATGTAGGTCCCTGAGGGTCGAAACAGACAGCGATATGCGTAGGATTCTCCTTGCGCAGCAGCTCCTCAAGCGTGTTGACAAACCCGAAGATAGCCGACGTGTTGAACCCCGTCTGAGTGATTCGCGGCATCTTTATAAGTGCATAATAAGCACGGAATATCAATGCAAAAGCATCGAGCAGAAACAATTTCTTCATAGCAGAACAGATGAAATATAATAAGCGGAAATGAAGCCAAGACATGAAGCCAAGAAAAAAAGACATCATGTCAACATGTCAAAATGACAATAAGACAAAACGACCTCAATAATATAACGCCAACAACCCCAAAAAATTAAAAAGGAGTTAAGAATAAAAATTCCTAACTCCTAATTCCTAATTCCTAATTGAATCAGAGATAGCTGAGATTAAAGTTAGCAAACTCGAGGTCGTTCTGCGCACGCTGCAGCATAGTCTTGTCGAGCTTCACGGCCTGACGCAGGTTATTCATCACCATATTCTGATTGTTGGTGCGTGCGCCAAGCACAGCAGACAGATAATATGTAGTGGCATCAGGAGCCTTGATTGCTCCGAGTATGTCGCGTGCGCCACTGTAGTTCTTGTTGAGAATCTGTGCCAATGCTGCATTGTTGGTCTTTATATCGCCAAATGTGCGGATAGCTTTCTGCAAGTCACCCTGCTGCATATAGTACACACCCATGGCGTCAGCTGCCTCAGGCACACCTGCGGCCATACCAAACTGCTCGTTAGCCTTGGCATAGTTGTTGTTGAGCATCTCCACAAGGCCGAGGTTCATTTCCGGCTCCTTGGCCAGCGGGTCAAGACGGTGTGCATGCTCGAAGTTGGCCTGGGCTGCCTCGTAGTCGCCGGCAATCCACTGGGTCATACCGAGGTTGTTGAAAGTGCGGTAGTCTTTCGAATGAATCTCAGCTGCCGTGTTGTATATCTCCATCTTCTTGAAGTTGTCATTGGTCAGTGTGGCCAGATAGAGCATTTCATTTTCCGTAAGCTTCGAAGGGTCGGTATTGAAGAGCTTGAGCATCTCCTCGTCACTCTTGCCGAGCACATTGATGGTCGCCATCACGCGCGAATAGCGGAGCTGGGGTAGAATCTGGTCGGCCAGTTCGTTGAATACAGATGAGAGGTTTCTGATTTCCTGCTCACGCTGCACCGGGTCGGGATACATCTTAAGGACGCTCAAGATAAGGTCTTTATCCTGTATGTTGCTCTTCTCCACAAGTTTCTCAAAGCCTTCCCAATCTTCAGGAGTGAATGAAGCTGTAAGCTCGCCAAACTCCGTAATCTTGTCTTTCTTGAGCTGGCCTTCCATAAGCTTGGTGGTGTTGGCTTCACGCTTTTCTGCAAGCTGCGTGTTAAACTCCAGTGTGCCCTCGGGCGATGCGTATGAATTGATGGTTATGCCGGCGATTTCCTGGTTGGCTGCATTGTTGGCCTCCATCAGACGCTTGTTGAGATCGATGTAGTCGCTCTTGTTGGTCTGGTTCGAACGAATGTTGGCCTGATTGATAAGGAAGTGAATATCGGCTGAGTATTTCTCGGCTATCACTTTCTGGAAATTGTCGGCTGCCTGTGCAGGATGCACGCTCTTAGCCGATGCCAATGTGGAGGTCGCCACCACACCGTTGCCCACCTTGACGCGTGGAAGCGTATAGACCTTGCCGTTCTGGTCTACTGTAAAATCAAGATAGAGATCACTCTTTGCCATCTCAGGTTGATACACGATAGAGAATGGTATGCTCACCGTGCCGCCATCGGCATAATTGACCACCTGTCCGTTGGCGCGGACATCCTGACCCTGGAATATCACCGGCTGGGCTGTAGCCTCACCAGTAGTGCCTCGGCTCGTGTTCCACTGGAGCACCGGAGTTGCCGTAACTTTGGCATTCTTCACCATAAACTTAGCCGGGATAGTACCATTTACGGTGCCCGGCACAGTAGCGCCAACTGTTTCAAGAGGAGTAGGCGTAGTGCTGAAATAATCACTCCTGAACTGTCCCAGTTTCTTGGAACATCCAGTGGCAGTAAGCGCCAATGCCGCCAATGCCACATAATAAACCTTTGTATTCATGTATGCTGTTTTAGTTAGTTTGCCTAATAAACTCCAAAAATACAAAAAAAATAATAACTACATCAGAGTTAACTATCAAAAAATGTTAAAATAAAAGCCACACCAAAAACGAATCCCAAGAATACAAGGGAATCACCCCCAATCTTTGCAGCAGCAAAGAGTATTATGGGTATCGTGGCAAAATCACTCAAAAATAAAACTAAATAACCCCAAAAAATCAACCGGTAAAATGAAAAAAATGAAAAAAACAGAATAAAAATTTGCACAATTCAAAAAAACATATTAACTTTGCACTCGCAAAGCAGAAACAACGCCAACAAGTTTTTTTTGCAAAGCATGACTCCGTGGCTCAGTTGGTAGAGCAAATGACTCTTAATCATTGGGTCGTGGGTTCGAGCCCCACCGGGGTCACCAAAAGCCGAAGCATTCGCTTCGGCTTTTTTTGTTAACTCTCTCCTGTAAGAAGAATGACCCTGAATTATCAGTTAAATATCTTGAAAATCAAATGAAATTCCGGGAGCCATTTTGTTGTTTGAAATAAAAGCATTAAATTTGCAGCAACATACTTACCCCGCTTCCCGTAAGAACAGCGCGCTCAGGGTAAGTTTTTATTTTTTATGACACTTCCAACTTATAATCAACCTCAGATTTCAGTATCTGAACAAATACGGCTCCTTAAATCGGAAGGTCTTGAATTTTCCGATGAAAACAGGGCACAACACATTCTTGAAAACATCAGCCTTTTCAGAATGAAGAGTTACCTGATGCCATTCAGAAAGTCCGGATCCCGCACCTTCAAGCCGGGAGCTAATTTTGATGATGCGTACTCACTGTATAAATTTGACTCCGAACTGAGAAAGATGATTTGCTCTGAAATGGAGAAAATCGAAATTTCAATCCGTACACAGCTATCCTTGATAATGGGCGATGAGGCTGGTATATATTGGTTTGAAGATGAGGCAAATTTTAGAGATGCCAATCGTCATGCCGGACTCCTCACAAATTTGGAAGCAGAATTACGCCGCAGTGACGATGATGCGATAGTTGATTTTCAACGTAGATATTCAAATGCCTTTCCTCCGAGTTGGATGACATTTGAGGTAAGTTCATTCGGCACCTTATCCATGATGTACCGTTGGCTCAATGCGGGTCACGCGCGCAGAAAGGTGGCACGGTTTTATGGCTTGACAGATACAGTAATGGAGTCGTGGCTACACTCAATCGTGTATGTACGCAACATTTGCGCACATCATAGTCGATTATGGAACCGTCGGTTGAGTATCAACGCGCTTGTTCCCCGTCGCACACATTTGCCATTCGTAAATATTCCGGCAGATACAAAGCGCGTGTATTACATCATGTCAATCCTGCTCTATTTTCTTCAGGCTGTCAATCCTCAGAACACGTTTGCAGCACGTTTCAAGTCGATGCTGGCAAAATATCCGAATGTCAATGTGTCTGCGATGGGATTTCCGTGTGACTGGCAGGATGAGGTACTTTGGCAATAGGCTTTCCACCGTGAGTAATTCGTCCTTATATACATCAGCAATCAACGCCGAAAAAGTACGTATTCATGGACTTATTTTTGTGGTTGGTCTTGATTTTTTTATTCTGCCGGTGTAGAAATCTCAAAATCTCTATATAAATTTGCATAGCAGGATGAAAAATGCTGCAGAACATTGAAATTCTGTCGTGTGCGTAACGTGTACATCTCAGAAGAAGCAATGTCAAATCGCTGATTATCAATGCCACGCATAAGCCCCGTAAACCCCACCGGGGTCACTAAAGGGTCTATCAGACCGACGAAAATTTCTGAAAATCATTGGTTTTCAGGAATTTTTCTTTTTACCCCACTGCCCGATCGGCGCAAAATATTGAAACTGCGGGTGTGCAAGAAGGTGGCAACGATTCCGAAGCCACGATTTGCCACCTTAAAGGAATATATTTTATTAATTTTAAACGATTTATAAGCAAGGTGACCGTTAAGCGGCTGCCACCTCAAAGGGTAACAACAGGTGGCAAAAGATAAATCCTGAATATCCGCCATATAAACAGTTCAGAGGTGTGCCAGATACCAAGACACACCTCTGTTTTTCAATGTCTTCCGATCGTTACGAGCAAATTCCTTTTCAAGCGTCCTTGTGCTCGTCAAGAAGCCGGCGGGCACGGTCATAGTCTGACTCGTTGACCAACAGGTTCACCCCGCCGAACACCGGCACATACAGATTGTTACGATCCTGAAGCACTGACTCAATGCCGTGCGACTCAAGCATCCCCTTCACAATAGCAGCATCAGGCATGGAAGGATAAGAACTGAGAACTACCATAACTTCCAAGTTTTTTATGTTGACAGGACGAGGATATGCACGGAAACATACGCACCCCTCAGTAAATATAACAAAAATTTAAAGAAATACATAACACTTCAAACAAAAATTTAAAGAAATACAAGAAATACGTAACACTTCAAACAAAAATTTGCTATATTTGCACCGTAATGAGACGCGATTGCCCGGAAATATATGTCGGTGTATGGAAATGGCTTGCACTTATAGCTGTTTTCTTCACCTTAGCAAGCGCATGTTCGCGCAAAGATGACTCGTGCCTGTATGAATTGAACAGGCAGTGCAACCTCTCCATGAGCAGCCCGGAGAAAGCCGGCATCGACTCTCTGGCCGGTCTTCTTCTCACCGAAGCCCGCCGGGCCGGCAACCGCGTGATGGAGGGCCGTGCACACTTCTATCTCTCGCATTACGAAACTGGTATGCCTGACAGCGTGAAGGCCGACCGTAAACGGCATCTGGACGAAGCAGTCAGAATAGCCGAGGAAACCGCCAACGACACGCTGCTCTGCTACGTCTACAACCAGACAGGCATATGGGAATTTGAGAACCTCGGCAACGTGGCCACAAGCCAATACTGGTTCAACCGCTCTTTGGAACATGCCCGACGCGCCGGCAGACGCTCGTTTGGCATCCCGGCCGAAGTCAATCTGTCCGAAATGTACAGACTTGACAACGACACAATCGGTCTTAAATACAGCCATGACCTTTTTGACTATGCATTGGCACATGATGACGAACTACCTCGTCTATCCACAGGACTTACTTTAGCAATGTATTACTCATGTGTGGTCAGAGACAGTGCCGAATTGCGCCCATACATCGATGCCATGCGCCCTCTACAACATTACTTGCCGGGATGCATCGAACTTATATACGCCCGATATTTCTACCATAAGAAAGACTATGGTTCCGCTGAAAGATATATAGTGAAAGCCAACATGAGCCAATATCCGGACATGCCTCTTATGTATGCCAAGATCCTTCACGCCACTGGAAGAACCGAAGAATCAGACAGATACATTGCAAAAGCATCATCGTTCGGCAATGCAATATCGCTGCACGACCGCAAGGAACTGCTTGCGCTCTCAGCCGCCAATGCCCATATGAGAGGAGATGACGCACGCGCCTACGAAATGCAGCTGCGTCACGACATCTTCGTGGACTCGGTGTCAAAAGCCCGCAACGCTGACGTATCGCGAAGATACCGCATTGAATACGAAGTGCTCAACAAAGACCGTGAAATATCCGAACAACGTGCCCGGATACGCAATTTCAAGGCATGGGGATGGGGTGCAGGCGCGATCGTCATTGTCATAGCCTCAGCAACTTTGCTCTGGATCAGACGCCGCAACAAGATGTACCGCGACATTGTGCGCCAGAACAGGGAAGCTCTCGAACGCGAGCAGCAACTAATTTCACGGATCTCCTCCCGCGACCGCAGGATAACAGAACTGTCAGAACCGCACACCACAAAGATTCCCGAGGAGAAGGCCAACGCCATTTTCGAGCGCATCCAGCATCTGGCTCAGGAAGAGGAAATATGGCGGGATCCGGACATTACCCGCGAACGTTACGCCGAATTGGCAGGATGCAACAGGACATACTTCTCCGAAGTAATAAAGGCGAAGACCGGCATGAGCTATTCACAGTTCATGAATTCATGCCGCATACAAGAAGCTATCAGAATCCTTTCGGACACTTCTGACGACACTTCTCTGAAAGATATTTCCGAGAGTCTCGGATTCCTGTCGATCCAGAATTTCTACAATGCTTTCAAGCGCGCCACAGGCATGTCGCCCGACCGATACCGCAGAACGGCAAAAGAATTGTAGTTATGAGATGGGCTCTAAAATGCAAAGCATTGCAAACAAGACTTTTAACGGATTAAAAATTTAAACAAAAAACAATTTGTCAATTCTTTAATCCATAAAATTTTCCATAACGATTATTGAAGTTAGATTTGTGGCAGAATCAACTATAATTTTTAATTCAACGCTTATGAAAAGAATTCTGACGCTGATTATGGTTGCGATTGTGGGAATGTCGCTCGGACTCATAGCAGCGCAATCAGTCCCAAAGCCTGTGCCTTCTAAGCAGAAAGGCATGAAACTATCTCAGAAACAATTCCAAGCAATTGCCAAATTCCATCCTTGGCTAAACAAGGGAATTAAACGGCATACTCCACAACGAAATGCCATAAAGCCCCTCAACTCAAAGAAGAGCACAAGAGTTTCACCTAAGGCAAACGCCTCGGGATCCACCGTGCAAGGATGGCGCGTGTGTCCTGTATGGGGTGACTATACCAGAGGTTGGTACGAACTCGGAATCGATGGCAATGAACAGAAACTTTGGGAATACCACTATCCCAATTGGGAAGATGAAGGTCTCTATGAAGAACCCGATTTCCCTTTCCATACAGGCTTCGTTAGAAACGGTAAAGTCTACGGATTCCATAGCGAAACTCTCTTCTACTGGCTGATATGGGGACACGGTTGCTTCTCTTTCGACGGTAAAATCGAGGAATATCATGAATATGGTGCAGACCTGTCGCTCACTGACTTCTCCACATATGTAATATCATGTGCCTTTGATGAACCAAACGATATCGTATATGTCTACACCCCCTCTTCCGATGGCTCCTCCTACCAGCTTCAAACCGTAAATCCTGAGACATGGGAATTCTCGTTAGTGAAAGCCAATGTGCCCTTGGAGGATGTATGTGTGGGATTCGCATATAATCCGGTAGACAAGGAGCTTTACGGCATGACTCCCGATGCACGTTTCGTCATTCTTAACAAAAATGACGGAAGCCTTGATGTCATAAAGAAATTCAACCTGCCTGTAACGAACACACTTGAAGGCATGACATACAGCCCGCTCGACAAACTTTTCTTCTTTGTTTACAGCGACGGTTATGATGATTCAACTCTTTATACAATTGACCCAAAGAACCCGGAACTTAACGAAATTGCATCCCTGCCCGACTGCATTCAATACCGCATCCTCGTCACTCCGGACCAACCCGTTGATGACAAGGCGCCCAAGACTCCGGTCATCCTATCCATCTCATTCCCCAACGGAACCCTTTCCGGTTCTGCAACCCTCAAATTGCCCGAGTTCTCTTTCGACGGGATGCCTCTGTCAGGAAATCTTAAACTTACAGCATATGTAGATGACACAGAAACATCAGAAGTCTACGGCACTCCCGGATCGGAAGTAGAGGTATATTTCAGCAACATCAGCGAAGGTAAACATATCTTCAAATTCAAAACAAGCTCAGGCGACCTTGCCGGGTCATCTGTCTCCTATGGCATGTTCATAGGCTACGGCACTCCATCTGCACCTTCCAATATTGAACTGAACGAGGGAAAGCTCACTTGGGATGCTGTAACCGAGAGTGTGGACGGAGGCTTCATAGATGTGGATAATGTAACTTACAACGTTTTCCTCAATGGTAACAAACTCAACGATTCTCCAATAACCATATGCGAATACTCATTCGCAATGCCTGATGGAGATTACTCTATATATTCGGCAAGAGTAGAAGCCGACAATCACGGTCATTTATCCGAACAAGGAATATCAAACGATATCCTGCACGGCAAGCCCCTCACTCTCCCATTCTCCTTACACCCCACAGAAACAGAGGCGAAACTTATTACAACCATTACAAATTACCCTCCGGAATCTCAGGTTTTCAGAACTTGGAGATACCACACATTTGAAAGCGATGGCATCGAACAAAGCTGCTTCCTGTGCGACACTTACAGCTACGATGAGAATCAGGAGGATGAGAATCAGGAGGAATGGATGTTCCTACCCCCTGTACATATTCCGAAGACCGACAAACTTGTGGAACTTTCATTCCAATTTGCCGGAGCAGTTTATGACGAATGCCCGGAGAATCTCACTGTGGCTTACGGCAGCGAGGCCAACCCGGATGCAATGACATTGGTCAAACAATGGGAATTCAACCCCGCCCCCAACTCTTGGACCGAAATGAAAATATGGTTTGCCCCTAACGAAGGCACACAATACATCGGCTTCCTTACCAAGCCTTCTTCTGATGGCAATAATGTAATGGTGCGCAACATAAATCTCAGCGTTTCAGAGCGCCCTGATTACACACCGGCCGCAGTGGCAAACCTCTCGGCAGAACCTCTACCAAAGGGTGCATTAAAGGCTAAGGTATCCTTCACAATGCCGGGAAACAGTGTAACAGGCTCTCAAATCGAGGGCAACCTCACTGCCACGGTTAAATCGTCGGTTGAGACACGCACTGTAAATGCTTCGCCCGGTAAAAACATTTCTGTTGAGGTTTCAACCGCAGATGGGCTTAACGACATAATGGTATTCGCATCAAACGAAGCTGACGGCATTGAAAGCAATGTATCTGTATTCACAGGCAACGATGTGCCACTCCCGATTTCTCTCGAAAAGTCAAAGGTAGGACATACCGAAGACTACACCGGCCTGCATATCGAATGGGAACACCCCGACAAAGGAGCGAATGGTGGCTATGTAAATCCGGATGACGTAACTTATGCACTCTGCATATACAACGAAGAAACCTACGAATGGGAAATCGCACAGCAACTCGGGCACGTCACTTCATGCGACTATTTCCCGGATCCCAAAGATAAAATCGATGCTTCGGAGGTAGGTATATTGTCGCAGAATGCCAAAGGCAATTGCGGCACACTCTTCACGACTTACGATGTGTGCGGCAAGCCATACACACTGCCCCTATGGGACAGCGTGGATGCATATGAACTGAGACCAAAGATAGCCGAACAACCCGATGACTCTTATGACTACTACGGATTCTCTAGTTCTTACGATGCGTATCCATACTGGATATCATCGCCTACGCCATATGGCAATGCGGCCTACTTTGCAACCGGTTCCGACGGTTACAAAGTCCGCACCGCCCTCCCTGCCTTCTCCACCGAAGGCATTAAGTCCGCTCATCTTGAAGCCTCGTTATATAGCACAGACAAGTCTGCCAAAATAAACATTTTTGCTGAAACTTATGGTTCAGAAACTGAACTTTTAGCTTCATATTGTGCTGAAGAAAGCGATGGCTTCGTAAGGAAGCGTTTCGAAATCCCATCGAAATTCCTTGATAAAAAATGGGTGGAAATAAAAATGGAAGCTGAAATCAATTCAGAGGAGGAAGCCACTGTAGCTTTCGGGCCATACAAAATCCAGACATTCTTCGCAGATGACATATCGTTATTTTATCTTTATTCTCCAAACTTCATGACCATAGGCCGCCAAGCCAACATCTCCGCAACCATTGAGAACAATGGTTTGCAAAGTGCGGAATCTCCATCCCTTGAATTGTCAATCACCAAGAATGGCAAGGAAATCGCAAAAATTCCAATGACACGAGAGGATGGTGACGGCAGGCTCAACGAACTTGAGCAAGCCACATACATCACAAAATGGACTCCCGGACCGGATGCTGAGGGCGAACTGACAATCTCTGCAAAAACGATGGATGCTGACATGAACGAATCCAATAATATCAAATCAGCCACAGCCTGGGTGGGCCGCGACAACAATCCCACGGTCACAGACCTTGAGGCCAGAGTAATGGAAGAATCCAACAACGCGCACCTTACTTGGACTGACCCTACAGTCGAGACGGGTTTCGAGAGTTTCGAAAGCCTTACACCTTTCAGTTATGGAGATCAAATCGGAGATTTCAAGTCTGTCATCCTCGATGATAACGAACTGAACACTGAATTCGAATTCGACATACCGTTCGCTTCCGTTCCTAAAGCATGGCAAGTGATAAACATAAGAGAAGTGGAGAAAAGCATCGCCGATGCCAATATGGAAAATAAATGGTTTTCAGCTTCTACCGGTGACCAATGTCTCATGACGACACCTCCAATTAGCATCATTGCCGGTGCCGAGCTTGCGGCAGACCGCTGGCTCATAACCCCGGAACTGAAACCTCAGTCAAAGGTTTCATTCAAACTCACGAGTGCAGTGACCGGCTATGTCGAACCTGTGGAGATCCTTGTATCCTCAACCGACGACAACCCCGAGAACTTCACAAGCATTGAGACCCTCCGTCTCCTCTCCTCCGGATGGAAAGAGTATGAATACACATTGCCCTCAGATGCCAGGTATCTGGCAATCCGCTATCTTGGCAATTCGGACGGAAGCCAGTTCCTGTTGCTTGACGACTTCAGCTATGTCCCCGCAGCCGAAAGCCCGAAGCTTATCGGTTATGACATCTACCGCGACGGCAGGCTGCTCAACGAGTCACTGGCTGTGCGCAGCACATGGGCTGACACACAAACCCCTGCATCAGACATGGTGTATTACAACATCAAGCCAGTGGTGAGCAAACAGGGTGTCGTGATCCGTGGGCTGATGTCAAACACAGCATACGTGCAGCTGTCGGGTGTGAACAATGTCGAAACTGCCAAAGCCCGCATCCTGGCTGCAGATGGCAGTGTGATGGTGATCGGCTTCGCAGGCGAACGCATCATCGTGAGCGACTCGCAAGGCCGCGTGGTGGCAGATGTCGCCAAAGCCCCGGATGCTGTGCGCATCCCGGTGGAACCCGGCATATATGCCGTGCGCGCCGGCTCAGTCAACGCCAAGCTCATGGTGAGATAACAGCACCTCGAACATCTTCATCGAAGGGGTCGCGGAATGTAAAAAGTCCGCGACCCTTCGCTTATGATTACGGAAAAACCGGGATTCTCATCCTCGAAGAGTCTAATAAATAAAAGTCCTGTCAAATTTGTATAATCCGATTATTTTCCGTAATCTTGCATTATTCTCCGCATATTGGAGAATGATGCAAAATATCTGGAGA
>CAJUIJ010000012.1:17608-23491 GCA_910586175.1 uncultured Muribaculaceae bacterium
ATGAAAGAGATAACAATAGCCATAAACATCTCAAAATAAGTTTAAACAACTTCAATGGGTCAATGTAAATTTAGGTTGAGCAGTGCCAATTTTCATATTATAGAGGAGCATTTTGAAATGCTTCCTCACCCTGTCATCATCGTAATAATGGTGATGCTGATATTGGCTATTGTATCTGCAATTATGTCGCCTAAATGGTTTCCATGTGTTGCCCGCATGCTCTACACAAGCAGGCATACACGCTGGCTATGCTCACCCCAATTTGGATATCTTCTACCTTTCACCATCGTGGCCTTTATTTTTCCGATAGCAGGTCTGTTCTCCTCCAATATCTGGACTGTGTGGCTTTTTCTGCTCTTCGGTTGGGGAATAGCCGCGATTTTGCTTTATACCGGTTATCTGCTCGACCGATGGCGATAACACAAATCTGCAAAAACAATTTATAGTTTTCTGCGTTATATAACGAGGTATTAAAACTTCGTTCTTTTTGAAAAATTCTTCGCATCTTGGATTCTGGGGGCTCACCGGCATCGTGTTTGGCATGATGGTCGGGGCCGGTATATATAACATTCCCCAGAACATGGCTGCCGGTGCTTCGGCCGGTGCCACATCAATTGCATGGGTCATCACCGCAGTAGGTATGTTGCTGCTCGTAGCCACCTTCAAGACTTTGGCTGACCGACGCCCCGACTTGAAAGCCGGCATATATCAGTATGCACGTGCCGGATGGGGCAACTATGCCGGGTTTAACGTGGCATGGGGCTACTGGTTATGCACATCTTTTTCCAATGTGGCCTATGCCATAATGCTCAACGATGCCCTCGGTGCTTTCTTCCCTATAATGATTGCAAACTCTTGGTCCGAACTAATATCCGGAAGTTTCTTCATATGGGCGATGTACTTCTCTGTTTGCCATGGCATGCATGCTGCCAAACTCCTGAGCACTTTGCTCGCACTCATCAAGGTGGCAGCAATTGCCATGATAGTGGTGCTACTTGCCATAAATGTCAAGATGGGACTCCTCACCGAAGGCTTCTGGTATGTGTCATCTGATATCGGTAATATCGAAAATCAGGTAAAAAGCACAATGCTCGTCACATTGTGGTGCTTCATAGGCATAGAGGGTGCAGTCATGATGTCGGCGCGTGCACGCAGGCAGACCGACGTAGGCAAAGCCGGAGTGACAGGTTTCTTCATAGCATGGATGCTCTATATTCTCGTATCCCTATTGAGCTTCGGCGTGATGAACAGGGCCACGCTCTCTGGTCTCGACAACCCTTCAGTGGCATACGTGCTCCGCGAGGCTTGCGGCGATTGGGCCTATTATTTCGTCATAATTTCGGTGATAATATCTCTTATCGGTGGTTGGGTGTCATGGACACTCGTTTGCGCGGAAGTACCCTATGGAGCCGCCACCGCCGGTATCTTCCCGCGCAGGTTCCTTAAACTCAACAAGCACAATATGCCGGCATTCGGACTTATGGTGTCGAGTGTGATTATGCAAGTTTTCCTGATAATTATCGTGGCGGCACACGATGTATATCTCACTGCCCTGAGCATTACCGGCATGATGATATTGCCCGCCTATCTGCTGAGCGGCCTTTACCTCTGGAAATCTACCGTGGGCCGGCGCACCTTGGGTTCCATGTCCAACCGCCGAAACATGCGATTCCGCCTCACCGGAGCCGCATGCACAATATTCTGCGCATGGATGATATACGCCGGAGGCCTGAATCTTTTCTTGCTGACATCGCTTTTCTACATCCCCGGCATCGCTTTCTATCTGAAAGTGAGACGCGAGAACGGCAGCAGGGCGCCGTTCAGCAAATCCGAACGCGCCCTGCTTTCCATTATTATCTCTGCAGCCTTGCTATCTGTTGTCTTGCTGGCTACCGGACATATTTCGCTATGATTATTTGAATTCCTCAGGCAGAACGGGCATAGCACCGTTTTGCGTGCAGACATAAGCTGACACCTGCACAGCCTTCTTGTGCGCCTCCTCCACCGGAAGCCCTTTGATGATAGAACTGATAAAGGTGGCAGTGAATGAGTCGCCGGCTCCCACCGTGTCAGCCACCTCCACCTTGGGTGTAGGTTGGAACGATACATTGCCCGGAGTGAACACATAGCTGCCGTTCACACCGCAAGTCAGTATAAGCATCTTCAGATTATACTTGCCCAAGAGTATCCAGCACTTGTCTTGAAGGTCAATGCCGGGATATCCTTTGAGACGGCTCACCGTCACCAATTCCTCATCATTTATCTTAAGGATATTGCAACGACGCAACGATTCGCAGATAATCTCTTTGCTGTAGAAGCCCTGACGCAAGTTGATATCAAACACCTTGAGCACATCATCATCCTTGGGCATAGCGTCAAGAAAGCTCAAAATGGTATTGCGCGACACCACGCTACGCTGCGCCAATGATCCGAAACAGACAGCCCGCGTATGTTTGGCTATCTTCTCCAAGTCTTTGGTGAAGGGGATGTTGTCCCAAGCCACGTTCTCTTTTATATTATATTGAGGCACTCCCACCTGGTCTATCTCTACCTGCACTGTGCCGGTAGGATACTCCACTTCAGGCAAATGATATGTAAGTTCCTTCTCATTGAAGTTCTCGATAATCTCCTCACCGAGTTTATCTTTACCGATTGCACTGATTACCAGACTGTCAAGTCCGAACTGCGATACGTGATAAGCGAAATTGGCCGGTGCTCCGCCTATTTTCTTACCCTCGGGCAATACATCCCACAATGCCTCGCCGATTCCTACAATTACAGGGTTCATGATATTTAAATTTTTAAGTTTTTAGTCTTTAGTTTTTAGAGATTTTGAATGTGTACATCACCAGATACAGCACGCCGATAGTCATCACAGCCACTGCGCCGGCCTGTGCACCCATCACATCTGATGCATAGCCCATGGCAAGCGGGAAGATGGTGCCGCCAAACAGACCCATAATCATAAGTCCTGACACTTCGTTTTTCTCATCGGCAGTATAGTTGAGTGCCTGAGCAAACACTATCGAGAAGATGTTGGAGTTGCCATAGCCTATCAAGCCTATGCCTACATAGAGCATTGTCAGCGTGTCGGCCACAAAGAGCAGGCACATACCGGCAAGCATCATAGCCACGCTGATAAGGAAGAATGTGCGTGCCTTCATCTTGCTCAGGATTATGGAGCCGGTGAAACACCCTATTGTTCGGAATATGAAGTATACGCTTGTGGCGAAGCCGGCTGCCTCGAGCGTCATACCTAATCGTTCCATCAGCAGTTTGGGAGCCGTGGTGTTGGTGCCGACGTCTATGCCCACATGACACATGATGCCGATGAAGCAGAGCAAGATGAACGGACGGCCGAGAAGCTTGAAGCAGCTCACGATGCTCGATGCCTTGTCAGGACGTTCCTCCTCAATAGGAGTGGCACCCAAGATCGATATAGAGAAAAGACACACCACCGCATAAATCGGGAAGAGCACCCTCCAGCCGAAGCCGAATGTCATCATAGATGTGGTCGCACCCCAAGCTGCCAATATAGGAGCAAGGAAGGAAGCGATAGCCTTCACAAACTGTCCGAAGGTAAGCGTGGAAGCAAGGCGCGAAGGGGCGATGAGATTACTTACCAAGGGGTTGAGTGAGGTCTGCATCAAGGCGTTGCCTATGCCCAAGAGCGAGAATGCAATGAGCATCAGAGTGAAGCTGTCGCCAAACATTGGTATCACCAGCGATACCAATGTCAGCACAAGACTCACGATTACCGTGCGCTTACGTCCGATCTTATTCATCAGCAAGCCCGTAGGCACTGAGAATATAAGGAACCAGAAAAATACTAATGACGGAAACAGATTAGCCTGCGAGTCGCTTAGTCCAAGGTCTTTCTGCACGTAGTTCGATGCCGTGCCTACAAGGTCCACGAAACCCATGGCGAAGAAACAGAACATCACCGGGATTATCTGTGCCATCGAACTCCTTTGCACTGTATTCAATGTTTTTGTTGCCATATGCTTGTTTTTCTAATTTTGTTGTTGGCGCATGTTATTTCGCTTTCAGCGTGTATACTTCTATCTTTTCTGCCTTGGCTTTACCATCGCGGGCACTGATCTTGAGCTTGGTATAAGGTTGAGTGGGAAACACCAGGTCGGTCATTACGAAGCGGCCCTCCGAATCGAATGCCTCCACCGAGCATTTGTCCACATATATCCTCAATTTTCCCTTGGCGCTCTCGCGATGCATTGGTGCCTTTGTCACTGATGCAAAGTCTGCGCTGAAGTCTGTAAGTCCACTCTTGGTCCTGTCCATCACAAACTCTTTACGTTTGCTGTCGATGCCCATCACAAATTCCTCACCGGCTTCATTGCAGAGCGTGAACTCAAGCGTGCCGCAGTTGGTGGCGTCATAGTCCACGATTATCTCACAAAGTTCAGGTATTGCAAACTCCTTGCCTTTGCTGTTGATGCTGCCTCCCTTGTATATCTTCTTAGCACCGCGCATCTCTTTCAATTCGGGCGAAGGTGTAGACGACAGGTAAATGCCTCCGTCAGGACCTTTGAAGAGACCCATCTCGCGTGGCAATGTATTGGCCGACCTGAATTGCATTGTAGGCACTTCATTGGCATACTGCCAGTTGCTCATCCAGCCTATCACAGTGCGCCGCCCTTCAGGCGCATTGCTCCAGCTCACGGTGGCATAATGGTCTTTGCCATAGTCCATCCATTTCGACACTTCCGGTGCGTCATCGCAGGTGAATGTCTTGCCATCGAAGTCTCCCACGAAATATTGCGTGCCGCTGCCACCCATAGGGCTGCCGGGATTGATGTTGCACACCAGCACCCACTTCTTCTCGTCGGTGCCTGCCACCGGAAGCTCAAACAGGTCAGGACATTCCCATACACCATCCTGCGAGCCGTATCCCTTGCCAAAGGCACTCTCAAGCGTCCAATGCTTCAAGTCGGATGAAGTGTATATCTGCATCTCCTTTTCAAGGGCATGTGCAAGCACCAGCACCCACTTCCGGGTAGGCTCATGCCAGAACATGTTGGGGTCGCGTGCCTCCGTGGAGTTGGCTATCACAGGGCTGCCATTATAAAAGTGGAAAGTTTTTCCATTGTCATCGCTGTGCGCCAGACTCTGCACCTGGCTCGCACCTGCCGACGTATACATCGCGATCACTGCATCCTTGCCGAAACCTGCGGTGTTTTCCTTATCCACCACGCAATTGCCGCTGAATACCGATCCAAGTCCATTAGCCTCTATTGCTATCGGCTCTGCCTTCCAGTTCACCAAATCTGTCGAGGTGGAGTGTCCCCACGTCATGTTCTGCCATTTCGACCCATACGGGTTATACTGATAATATAGATGCCATACACCATCCTTATAAAACATACCGTTGGGGTCGTTCATCCAACCATAGTCGGGTGTGTGGTGATAGGCCGGACGATATTTCTCACGGTTTGTCACATCGAATGTGTCGCTCATGGTAAGATTCTTCCAGCATGAGAAGTCGGAAGCATTGCGGCTGTGAGTGCGGTCTGACTCGCTTATCACGTTCAGGATCACCGGTCCTTTCCCTTTGTAGGCAGACAAGTCCAACGGCACCGTGTAGTCCTGCTTGCTGTCGGCAAGACGCACATTCACTGTCTTCACTATTTGGCCATCTATCAATATATCTATTTTTGAATCAGGCATAGATTCCTGCACCGGCAACAACAGGTATTTCTCCGGGTCAATAATCTTTACCAACGTGTTTGATGCGCTCAGCGGATACACCTCAAGTGTCCCCGCCATGGTCGGGAGCGCCGTGGCGCAAACGCCTATTGCCATCATGCTTTTTATGAATCGGTTCATATTTTAAGGTTTTTGTTTGTTGATTTGCCACAAAGTTAA
>CAJUIJ010000012.1:23526-26685 GCA_910586175.1 uncultured Muribaculaceae bacterium
CTTTTAATTATTCGTTCATATGATTCCAATTTTGTTACATCGAATCATTTTTTTTAATTTATGTAACATTTTATGAGCGTGATAGGATTATGATTAAAAAAAATTTAACTACTTTTGTAAAAGAATCCTCCTCGCCCTTGACCTATAACATTTTTATCATGAAGCTCAAAAAACTACTGCTCCTCTCTTGCATATTAACGGCATTACTCTCTGTTGTGCTGCTTGGTGCCTGCACTTCCGATAAGAAGTTCAAGGTTGGCATATCTCAATGCAGTTCCGACGACTGGCGCAATAAAATGAACGAAGAGATTATGCGCGAGGTGATGCTTCACGACAATGTGGAGGTCGAGATCCGCTCGGCCGACGACAGCAGTGCCAAGCAAATCGCCGACCTCGACTATTTCGTCAACAATGGCTTCGACTTGATTGCCGTAGCTCCCAATGAAGCGAGCGCCCTGACTCCTAAAATAAAGCAGATATACGAAAGCGGGATTCCGGTTATAGTATACGACCGCGACATAAACGGTCCCTATTTCACAGCTTTTCAGGGGGCCGATAATTACGAGATTGGACGAATGGCTGCTGCCTATGTAGCCAATCAGACCTCTGACTCACCGAAAATAATTGAAATCACAGGCTTACCGGGCTCAACCCCCACCGAAGGCCGCAGCAATGGTTTCCGCAATATGGCCGATTCTCTCGGCTATTCCATAATAGCACAGGCTTCAGGCAATTGGAATGAGACCGGTGCGGCGCATGTGGCTGACTCGATGATTACACGTTTTCCTGAGGTGAATGTCATATATGCACACAACGACCGCATGGCCTTGGGTGCACGTGAGGTTGCCGATAGTCTCGGACGTGGAGATATCAAGATAATAGGCATAGACGCTGCCCCACGCATAGGTGTCCAGGCAGTAAGCGACGGCAAGATAGACGCAACTTTCTTATACCCCACCCAGGGTCATTCGCTGATGAAGACCGCGCTCGCCATCTTGCAGGGCGAACCGTTCGAAAAAATGCGCATTCTCCCATCACCGGCTCATGTGGACCGCTCCAACGCGCAGTTTATACTGCTGCAAGATAATGCATTGCGTGAGGAAACAAACAAAATCGGACAGCTTCAGGCTCGTGTAGCTACTTTCTCGCAACGTTACGCCACACAGAAAAATATGCTATATGCAGCTGCTGCAATTATACTTCTTTTCGCTGTCCTTATTTTCGTGCTCCTCCGTTTCTATTGGAATAGCAAGCGGCATCACCGTCAGATGGCAAAACGCAATGATGAACTTGCCCGCCAGCGCGACGAACTCGACAGCCTGTACCACCAGCTACAGGAAGCCACCGGCTCGAAGCTCACCTTCTTCACCAACGTCAGCCACGACCTGCGCACCCCTCTCACCCTTATCTCAGCTCCTGTGAGCCAACTCTCTGAAGCACCCAATCTTACTCCCGAACAGCATAACATGCTGCAGCTCGCCGACAAGAATGTGAAGCGTCTGCAACGACTTATCAACCAGATTCTTGACATTCAGAAATATGATTCCGGACACCTCAAACTGAATCTCGTAAACATCAACCTCTCAGAATCTTTGCGCGAATGGGTCGCTCCGTTTGCCAACCTGGCCGCGCACCGCCACATAAAGTTCCACACCGATATTCCGCAAAAGCCAGAAATAGTCACGGCCATTGATGTGGAGAAGTGTGAACGAATCCTATTCAACCTCCTCTCGAATGCATTTAAGTTCACACCGGAAAATGGCTCGATATCCATATCTCTCTCTGCCGATGATAAGAATGCAATAATAACCGTCACCGACACAGGGATGGGTATCCCCGCCGACGAGCTTGCCAATATATTCAACCGCTTTTTCAAGACCGACCGTATCAACCCCAACGGCTCAGGCATAGGACTTGCACTCTCCAAGGTATTTATTGATATGCACGGAGGTTCAATAGATGTCTCCAGCAACGAGGGTTCCGGTTCTTCATTCTCTGTGCATCTCCCCCTGCGAAGAGTAGATGCTGACGCACCGGCTGCAAACATACATTCGCAGGCAGACATCTCCGAAATCGAACCTATAGATGATGAGCAATTTAAAATGCCTGATGATGCCAAGACAATACTTATCATCGACGACAACAAGGATATCTGCACACTCGTCAGAAACATACTCGGAGATAGCTATACCATTCTTTCGGCCAACTCCGGTGCGCAAGGTATCCGCCTCGCACACAAGTTCGTGCCCGACTTGATAATATGCGATGTGATGATGCCTGGCATGGATGGTTATCAAGTTTGCAAATCGCTCAAAAGCGACTCTCTCACATCTCACATCCCGGTGTTGTTGCTCACGGCATGTTCACGAGATGAGCAACGCGTAGAGGGATACGATTGCGGAGCCGATGCATTCATGACCAAACCTTTCGATCCATCCATGCTTGTGTCGAGATGTAACTCCCTCATAGCCAATCGCGACCGAATCTATACCAATCTCGACGCAAAATCAATACCCCTTACGCCGGGTATCAATGAGGCCAAGAAGCCCTCAGCTACCTTGGCACAGGCGCACGCCTGCGATGACGAATTCGTGCAAAGATTCACCGGCATAATCGACAGCCGACTGGCCGATCCGGAGCTTTCCGTAGAAATGATAGCCGACGAGATGGGCATTAGCCGAGTGCAGCTATACCGCAAAATCAAAGCCTTGACCAACTGCACCGCAGTGGAGCTTATCCGTAACATCCGTCTCAAAAAAGCGGCGATAATGCTGAAAACCACAACAGCTACAATCTCAGAAATAGCCTACGCGGTAGGTTTCTCCTCACCCGGATATTTCTCAAAATGCTACAAGGAATACCACAACGAAACACCGGGAGAAACCCAAAAACGCACCTCAAAAGCCAACTGACCCCCTCTCTCTTCCCATCTCTTCCTTTCTCTCTCTTCCTTTCTCTTTCCCTCTCTTATCTCTCCCCCTCTCTTATCTCTAATATCTAATATGAATCTAAATTAGAGTCGAGACGTTACCTTCACCTCTTTGGACGCGCATAAGCGCGTCCCTACTTTCGAAGCGACACATCCAGATGAAAATCAAATTGTGGTAGGGACGCGCTTATGCGCGTCCACTGTGTCGAGGCAAACTTTGATAAGCCTTT
>CAJUIJ010000013.1:0-4591 GCA_910586175.1 uncultured Muribaculaceae bacterium
CTGCCGCGCCGAGCACTGCTGCCGCCGCTGCCATGGCCGCGGGGTCTTCCTTACGCGGTATGCGGTAGCCATTATCGTTGCGGTGTCCGCAAAACTTGCATTCGTAGGTCTTTACTCCATAACCCTCCCGGCGCGTAGTGGCGGGATGAACCACACGATCGGACTCAAGGGTCATCGCTATGGTATGGCATGCCGGGCATTCGGTGTATTTTGTCTGCTTCACCTTAAACGGGAAGCGTTCCACTGTGCCACATTCAGGACATTCCCACACATCGTAGTCCACGGTATCGAGTCGCTCCTCGAGGTCTTGCGATGGTGTCAGCAACTCGTTATCCTTTTCTTCAGGAAGCCGATGCATCTTCGCACCGCACGTGCTGCACTTAAGCGGGCGTGTACGCCAACTGCGGTATTGCCAGAAAGCGAGCAGCAGGAAAGGCAACGCCGCGCCAAGCGAAAGAATTGAGAACCAAACATATGGCATAAGATGTGAACGCCACATTATCGACTTAGAATAGTTGGTGGGACGTTTACGCGCCTTAAGACAATCCTTAATAAAGCAGCCGAGAGCAAAGAGAAACATCACAGCGGCCACCCACTTCACAAAAATCAGTATGACCTTAGGATCGAGTGAGTCTACGGCTGCGCCGAAATTATCAGACTCCTCCGAACGGAGTTCCTCGGCCACGGCAGGATCGGTGAGCGCATCGCTTATTTTGGAAGTTGCGCCGAGCACAGCCGCCGCAAGGTCGTCGTTGCGCATGGCCGGTATTATCTCATTGTTGATAATCTTCTTGCAAGATATATCGGGAAGCGCACCCTCTACACCATAACCTGTCATAATGAAGGCACGGCGCGAACCGGGAGATATCATCAGCAACACACCATTATCCTTATCGCTCTTACCTATGCCCCAGGCCGTGAACAGTTTCTCGCACCATTCAGCCGACTCCATATCACCAATCTCAGGTGGTATCGCCACCACGGCCTCAACCGATGTACGCTCGCGCAGGGCTGCCATACGACGGTTGACTTCAGCCTTGACATCAGCCGGAAGCAAGCCGGCAGGATCGGAGACATATTGACTGCGGTCAGCCACTTGCACGTTAGGCATGTCGGACGGCGTATATACTTGCGCCACTCCTGCGATTGCGAGGAGCATGGCCGCTATTATCATCAATGATTTCTTCATATTCTGCTTCTATTATTTTAATTAGTCAGACTTGTCGGACTTGTCGGACCTGTCGGACTTGTCGGACTTGTCAAACTGCCGGTAAGGTGTGACCGTTAAGTTTGCGGTAGAGATCGAGGGCATAGACGTCGGTCATTCCGGAGACATGATCGAGCACACCCTGCACTCGCTCGTATACGCTTGCAGCCCGCACATCATACTGCTGCGGTATGATGTTGAATAGCAAGCGGGAGTAATTTTTCTCGGGGTGCATCACCGCATCGACGAGAGTCCGCAACAGGAAGGATATAATCCGATTGCCGGCCAATTCGATATCGACCACCATGGGTGCATTATAGATTTTACTCCAAGCTGTAGCTGAGCATGACTTATAGGCATTGCAGAGACGTTCGGGCAACCCTCCAACGAGTGTACCATTGAAACGTCCCTCCATTATCTCCGGTTCATTATCCATAAAGACTTCGGCAGAGGCCTCTACAAGTTCCCCCACCACTCCTGAACGGAGGTATGCTATCTGCTCATTGGGATCTGCAAGACCGCCCATCACCTTGCGGAGACGTTCGCGACGCTCCTCGTCGAAAAATCCAAGCAAAAGCCGGATTACATGGTCAGTGCTGAGTATGCCGAGCCTATGGGCATCCTCGATGTCCATAATCTGATAACATATGTCGTCGGCAGCTTCGAGTATATACACAAGCGGATGTCTTGCGAAGCGACCCGGGGAGAGTTCCGGTATTCCCAATTGAGCCGCCACCTTGCGGTATATATCCTCCTCGCTGGCAAAGAAACCGAACTTCCCTTTTTCACCTGCATGGGCAGATGTGTAGGGATATTTCACAATGCTTGCCAGTGTGCTGTAGGTCATAGCCATACCCCCTTTGCGGCGACCGTTAAACTGATGCGTAAGCAATCTGAAAGAATTGGCGTTACCTTCAAAATTGACACAATCTGACCATTCACGCTCGCTAAGCATAGGCTTGAGGTGCTGCCCCGGGCCCTCACTGAAAAAAGTGGCTATGGTCTTCTCTCCCGAATGACCGAATGGCGGATTGCCAAGGTCATGGCATAGACATGCCGCCGCCACGATGTCGCGGATATCATCAAACTTGCGGTGAAGCTGCGCATCCTGATATCTATCTTTAAGCCTTATTGCAATCTCATGACCCAAGGATCGTCCCACTGACGAAACTTCAAGCGAGTGGGTGAGACGGTTATGCACGAAGATATGACCCGGCAAAGGGAATACCTGGGTCTTGTTTTGGAGCCGCCTGAACGGGGAGGAAAAAATGAGACGGTCATAGTCGCGCTGGAAGTCCGACCGCGTGTGATGACGGTCGTCGTGATATTCCTCCATTCCCAGGCGCTTATCGCATATCAGTTGGTTCCAGTGCACTTTATCTAAGTTTTAAGTATTAGCTATGAGTTATGAAGTAGAATAACTAAATTTCAATTGGCAGTTACTAATTATTCAGTTATTCATTATTCACTATTCATTATTTTGCTTTCCTCATTCTTATTGTTGAGGCTTGATCCACAAATTGCAGGGTCAGGAGGTCCGGGGCTGTGAACTGGGCTTTTATCTCTCCCTCTATCGGATTTCCTGCCGGGTCGAGCCATGTCACATCATATATGTTTCTGTGAGCACCGGCTGTCAGTTTACCTTTCACATCACCTTGTCTCCATCGGTCGGGGTTCTTTATTGCACCGTCCATGTAATATATGGCATAGTCAGCACCTATCGACGCAATCATCATCCGATAGTCACCTCCCATCCTCAACTTAGTATCTTCGAGTGAACGATCGAATATTTCCCAGTATCCTTCCATCGGATCGGTGACTCTGCGCAGATAGGATTCTCTCACATCACGGTCAGCAAAGTCATAGCCGGAGCTTGCAAGCAGCGACGGGTCAAAGGTTTCCGAAACAAGTGATATATAATCAGCACTCGCCGGCGAACCATGGTTCTTTATGAATACTATGGTGTCAGGTTGCCACGTAATCTTAGGCAATTGAAGCAATGTATGATAACTGCGATCACCGGCGCGGAGCAGTAACGCGCCGTCACGATGCTCGAGGCTGATAGCCACCGGAGCCTCACCGCTGTCGAGCGTAACCGGTGTGCCACCTTGCTGAACGCCCTCGTGCTCCGCACTTGCAGCAAGCAGGGAAGGATACAGCTCATTATATCGGTTTTCTTGTTTTTCAAGATTGACTATCAGCGTTTTCCCTTTACCTTTAAGCATCAACGCAGCCCTGTTTCCTTTACCGCTGCCGAAGTCAGACAGACGCATCTGCAAATTGAAATCGCCGGCCGGAAGCGTCAGGAAGTTGGAGTCTCGGCTGTTATCCCACTCCCCCATGCCACGCACGGAGTTGAGATACACCCTCTTTGGACTCGCAGCAGAGGCGATGTTGGTGATGGCAGTGATTATGCCCACGAGGGCGAAAACCATGATTATGCTTCCAGTAATCTTATTGATCAGCCACATGGAGCGCAGGTTGAAGTGCGAGCGCACCTTATTGACAAAATAGGATACGACCCACCACCAACCCAATGCCCCGAGTATGATAAATATATAACCCACTATATATTGGGCAATCGATATCTCCGGAAGCAAGAAATTAAAACGAGCGAACAATCCGATAATCAAGAAGATAATCAGAGGATTTGAAAACGTGAACAGAAAGCCCTTCATTATGTCGCGCTTACCTGTGGAGGAGGCGGCATCGGGTTTCTTGAGATTGCGCGAGGGGTTTGACTTGAAGAGGTAAATGCCGAATGCGGCTATTACAATGCTGCCCACCACTTGTATTATATCCTGGTTGGCCTTAAGGAAATCCTCTACGAGCGATAGTCCAAAACCTGTAAGCAGGCAATAGAAGAGGTCTGATATGGAGGCACCGACACCGGTATAGAAACCGGTTTTGCGTCCTTTCTCAAGAGTGCGCTGCACACACAATATACCCACCGGCCCCATAGGGGCAGAGATAATTATGCCGATAGCGAGACCGCGCCACATTATATATATCAAACCCTCTAAGAAACTCATCAGTTGGAATTAGCTATAATATAGCCACCATATTGGGTGGCGTAACAGTCGTAACGCCTGAGTCCTAACTTGCGGCTTTTAGCCGGACCGTAAGTGGGAGCGCCGGCTTGCTCCATTATGTCGTAATGCGAACCACAGTCGGGGCATGCAGCAAAGGGGAGCATATCGTCGACTGTTATCCTGACCCTGATGTCGGGCTTGCACTCCACCGGACAAGAGAGATCATAGGCCATGGGGAGCACTGCGCTGCCATTGAACGGGTCAACCGCACTAATCAGCAACACACCGCCATAGCCGGTGGTGGTGCCTACATTATATGGAAAATTGCGCGGCTCGCTGAGTTGACGTATAA
>CAJUIJ010000013.1:4601-26378 GCA_910586175.1 uncultured Muribaculaceae bacterium
CCGAAGCCCGCCACACCATATGTGGTCCACAAGTCGGGGGTGGAGAGATTTATTGCCACCGGCATGTCGGGGATACGGTCATCGTCGATAGAATTGCACGAGCATAGCAACATACAGGCCAACAATATGCCGGCCAACAATAACTTAAGGACGCGCATATCAATCCATCGGCACCTGACGCAGCATCTGGGCAAACTGCTGGGTCATCTTCTGCATCGGGCCGTTGATCATAGGTTTGAGCATTGCCGGAATCTGGAGGTCAATCTCCACATGAGCCTCGCATGTGTCAGGGGTAAGTGGCGTGATATGCATCGCCATCTTGAGGGGCACGGGAGTGCCCTGGCCCACAAGGCTTATGAGTGTGGGAGACTTCACCTCATCGAGGCGGAGCGTTATATTACCCACCGGACCTCCCGGAAAAGAGATTGTGTCGGCAGTGACCTGCACCTGCTCGAGCTGGGCACGCTGGTCAGCCGGAATCTTATCTTCCGGAATGTTCTTGATCACGTTGCCGAGACCTTCGAGATTTGAGAGTTTGTTGAAGACTGTGGTGGCGGGATGCGCTATTCCTACAGTCTCACTCTTATATGTTGCCATTTTTAATTCTGTTTTATCTTGATTTTACTCCCGGACTTGTCGGACTTGTCGGACTTGTCAGACCTGTCAGACCTGTCGGACTTGTCGGACTTGTCAGACTTGTCAGACTTGTCAGACCTGTCGGACTTGTCAGACTTGTCGGACTTGTCGGACTTGTCAGACTTGTCGGACCTGTCGGACTTGTCAGACTTACCGGGCGGTGATACTTTTTATTCCGGAATCCAGTTGGAAGGATCCTTGCGCCATTCCTTGAGGGTGCCTTCATCGGTGGTCTGGATATATTCGCGTTCGAGGGCACACTCCACCATCACCTCATAAGTGCAAAGCGACTTCATGGAGATGTTCTCATCGCGAAGGCGTTTTATGGCAGCCGGAAATTCGTAATTGAACACGCAGACTCCACCGAGCACCTCGCCGCCCGACATACGTATTGCCTCGGCAGCCTTGAGCGAGCCACCGGCAGTGGCCACGATATCCTCCACCATCACCACGTTCTGGCCGAGCTTCAAGTCACCCTCTATCATATTTTCCAAACCATGATCCTTCGGAGTGGAACGCACATATACAAACGGGAGTCCAAGCGTGTCAGCAGCGAGCATGCCAAACGGTATGGCAGCAGTTGATACAGCGGCAACTACATCGGCCTGACTGTAATACTCCAATATGTATCTTGCAATCTCTACTTTCACGAAGTTGCGCACATCAGGATATGACAATATACGCCGGTTGTCGTTGTAAACCGGAGAATTCCATCCATTTCCCCAGACGAAGGGGAGTTCTGGCTGTAGTTTAACCGCGCTAATGTCGAGCATCTTCTCGGCAAGCATTCTGTCTGTTTTTTTCATCATACAGTTTTTCCTGACTTTAAGATTACGGGATACCCTGCACGGAGGTTCATGGCATCCCTAAATTTTAGGTAATAAATATAGAGAAAGCTTCTATATCAAACTACAAAAATACAACTACTCTTACAAATTTGCAAGTTTCGAGGGCATAAAAAATCAACTTTTAACGCATTAATATAATTGAGTCAGAATGTTACACCGAGAGTCAGGAGCGAAATCCTGGCGGTGGGAGCAGCCGCGAGAATCGTCTCTGCCGCTGATGTGAGGGTGCTTCCGGTGGTGCAGACATCATCTACAAGCAAGATATGGCGGCGGTCAAGCATCGCCGGGTGTTTCACTCGGAATATGCCGGAAGTGTTAGCCCGCCGTTGCTCCAACGTCATGGAAGTCTGCGTGCGATGCCGCTTCACCGCCTTCAGCTCATGACTCACGGGAATCAACGTTGTCTCCGACAGGCCCTTGCATATCACATCCACCTGATTATACCCGCGTTGCGCCTGCTTCAGAAAGTGCATCGGCACCGGTATCAGCATGTCTATATCACTCATAAATCCGGTGGTGAAAAGCTCCTCGCCCACAAGTCGGCCAAGCATCCTGCCCACCTTTCGGAAATGCCTGTACTTCAAATCAGTAATCAGGCTTGCGAGTTCAGAGCCGCGCGAGTAGAAGAAATGTCCTGTGGCTCGTTCGAAAGGGAAAAGACCCATGAAACGCTGCTCCATGCCGTTATCCTTTCGCTGATGGTACAGCGTGCGAGGCAGCTTGGCGAGGCATGATGTGCAGACGCACTCTTCGGCCTTACCGAGCGGCAAGCCGCACAGGTGACACACTCTTGGAAACAGATAGTTCAGCATTTTTCTTTAGGGCTGATAGGGGTAATAGGGCTAATCAGCTTGTTCGTTTACTAATTTTCTTATTATTGCTACTGCGGAGGGTGATTCGAAGCCTCGCGACAGCAGATGACGGTATAACTTTATCCGGTCTTCCTTGGTGGTGAGATCGAGATGCGCGGCCTTGGACTTGGCCGCCCTTGCTACGGCTGCCTCGTAGTCTTCATGGTCTATGGAATTCAGGGCATCTTTCAGCGCTGTGCCTAAAATGCGTTTGGAGACGAGCCCCGCACGTATTTTCAGTCTGCCCCATGACGAGAAGCGCACCTTGTCGCGTGCGTATGCCGCCGCGAAGCGGGCGTTGTCGACAAATTTGCGTTCACGCAACTCATGGAGTACCCAATCTATATCGCGACCCGGCAATTGTTTGGCCTGCAATTTCTTGATAATATCAGCCTCACACTGTTCCGACTTAGCACACAGGCCGGCCATCTTCACGAGCATCTCCTCTTTTGTATACTGGCGCTTCATATTGATTTTAATTTGGTTTGATCGCTGTGGCGAAGCGCACTTTATCGTGAGAGTCGCGTTTCAGCTCCACTTCCGTGTAACCTTGCGATTCGAGCATTTTCTGCAAATCGTCGGCAAACTTAGGATTAATCTCAAAGTAAAGACGTCCCTCTTCGGCAAGAGCCTGTCGCCCTATCTCAGCTATGCGGCTATAATATATCAAAGGGTTGTCATCGGGCACGAAGAGTGCGAGATGAGGCTCATGGTCGAGCACATTATCTTCCATATCCTTTTTCTCGCTCTCAACTATGTAGGGTGGATTACTCACTATGATATCAAACGAATGAGGGGCAGGATCGAAAGTGAATATATCAGCCTTTAACACATCGACATTTGCCTTGAGCTTCTCCACATTCTCGCGCGCCACGGCGAGGGCATCGTCAGAGAGGTCGATAGCTGTAACCTTGGGAAACCTCAGACACCTTGACAAGGCTATCGCGATAGCACCCGAACCGGTGCCCACATCGAGCACACGAAGGTCAGACGCATTATTGCGGTCAACAATCATATCCACGAGCTCGGCGGTTTCAGGCCTCGGGATAAGCACACCCGGAGCCACATACAGGTCCATGCCATAAAAATAGGCCTCCCCCACCACATATTGCACCGGCTCACCATGTAGCACACGTCTCACGGCATCATCCACCTTATCGCAAAGCCAATCGCTTGCAAGGCGGTCGCCATACATCACGAGGTTAGTGACATCCCACCCCTTGAAGGCGTGAAACATCAGGCGCACCATGTCGCGGGCCTCACCCTCGGCGAAGCGCTCGCGCAACCGCGCCCTCGCACCGGCGGCAAGGGCACTGACTGTAATATTCCGAATCTGCATATGCAGCAACACTAATTATAGGCTACAAATTTAGCATATTATGCAATTTATTCAAACAAATACGAAATATTTTTTGTATTTTTGCAGATTGGAAACTACTATTCATTACGCAGCAACTGCGTAACCGAATTAGCAACAAAACTCCCCAACACAACGACAGACCAGATATAAATATGAGTGAAGATCTATTCGACAACCTACAGCCGGATGATGAAGCCGCAGAGGTAACAAAGACCACATCGGCAGCCGGCAGCTACACTGATGACTCCATCCAAACGCTGAGCTGGAACGAGCACATACGTCGTCGCCCGGGCATGTATATTGGCAAGCTCGGTGATGGCTCACATGCCGACGATGGTATTTACATCTTGCTTAAAGAAGTAATAGACAACTCTATAGATGAATTCAAGATGAAAGCCGGCTCGCGTATCGATGTCACCCTCAGCGAAGATGGTGAGGTGATGGTGCGCGACTACGGACGTGGCATTCCACTCGGCAAGGTAAAAAATGTTGCATCTGAAATCAATACAGGCGGTAAGTTTGACGATAAGAACTTCAAGAAGTCGGTAGGTCTGAACGGTGTAGGTCTGAAGGCGGTCAACGCCCTGTCGGAGAGCTGCACGGTGCGCAGTGTGCGTGACGGCAAGAAAGTCACAGTGGAGTTTGAGAAAGGTGTGTTGATCTCGGAGTCAGGCCAAGAGGATACCAATGAGGAAAACGGCACCTATGTTCGCTTCAAACCTGATAACCAACTCTTCCCCAACTTCTCCTTCAACCTTGAGACGGTGGAGACGATGATAGAGCATTACACTTATCTCAACACCGGGCTCCAGATATTCTACAACGGCAAGCGTTACCTGTCGCGTCATGGGCTTCTCGACTTGCTAAAGGATAACATGACCTCAGCCCCTCTCTATCCGATAATACATCTCAAAGGGGAGGATATCGAAGTTGTGCTTACCCACACCGACCAGAATGGTGAGGAATACTACTCCTTTGTCAACGGTCAGCACACCACGCAAGGAGGCACGCACCTCACGGCATTTCGCGAGCATGTGAGCCGCACTATCAAGGAATTCTCGGGCAAAGGTTACGAATATTCCGACATACGTAACGGCATGGTGGCAGCGGTGAGCGTGGGCATACAAGAGCCTGTGTTCGAATCGCAGACCAAGACGAAACTTGGCAGCAAGGAGGTGGAGCCGGGGGGCACGCTGACCGTCAACAAGTTTATCGGTGACTTCCTGAAGAAGGAGCTTGATGACTTCCTGCACAAGAACCCCGACATTGCCGAGGCCATGCTCACGAAAATATCGCGCTCCGAGAAGGAACGCAAATCCATGGCCGGCGTTGCGAAACTCGCACGTGAGAAGGCGAAGAAGGTGAGCCTCCACAACCGCAAGCTGCGAGATTGCCGCATACACTACAATGACACCCTGAAGCTTAAGAAGAGCAAGGATGGCGACATAGAGCTTGACCCCCGCGAAGACTCCGCAATTTTCATCACCGAGGGAGACTCCGCATCGGGTACAATCACCAAAGTGCGTAACGCCGAGACACAAGCGGTATTCTCGCTGCGAGGCAAGCCGCTCAACTCATATGGCATGACCCAAGAGGTAGTATACAAGAACGATGAGTTCAACTTGCTTCAGGCCGCTCTCAACATAGAGGATGGCATTGAGGGACTGCGCTATAACAAAGTGATAATCGCTACCGATGCCGATGTCGACGGTATGCACATACGCCTGCTTGTAATCACATTCTTCCTGATGTTCTTCCCCGACCTCATCAAGAAAGGTCACGTATACATATTGCAGACACCCCTCTTCCGCGTGCGCGACAAGAATGCCGTGCGCCGCAATGCCAAGAAGGGTCGCTCCCGCAAAGCCAAGGATAGTGAAGAGAAAGAAAAGAAGAAGGATACATATTACTGCTACACCGACGAGGAGCGAGAGAAGGCCATAGCATTGTTTGGAGCCAATGCCGAGATCACCCGATTCAAAGGTCTCGGTGAAATCAACGATGCCGAGTTTGCTGAGTTTATCGGTCCGGATATGCGTCTGGACCAGGTCAAGCTGAAGCGCGAGGATATTCCCGACCAGCTCATGGAGTTCTATATGGGTAAAAACACCATGGAACGCCAAAACTTCATCATCAACAACCTCGTGGTAGAGGATGATTCGGAAATCTGAATAATTTCGAATTTGGAATTTTGAGTTGCGAAATTGGTCTTTTTAGCATATGGAAAATTTCAGTGAGCGGGTGGCTTTTTACCCCGGGAGTTTCAACCCTTTTACGGTCGGTCATGCTGACATCGTGAAGCGTGCACTTACGGTCTGCGACCGTGTGGTGGTGGCACTTGGCCATAACCCGGCCAAAAAAGGCTACGATGCTTCCGAGCTTGCCGACCGCATCCGGGCTATCTATGCCGATGAGCCGCGCGTCTGCGTGATGGTCTATGACGGACTCAGTGCACATGCTGCCCGTGAGGCCGGAGCCTCCTTCATGATTCGGGGAGTGCGCAGCAGCGCAGACTTCGAGTTCGAGCGCGCCTTGGCCGAAACAAACCTCAAGGTGTTCGGCATGGAGACGCTGCTGATGCCTGCACTTCCCGAACTCGCCTTCGTGTCGTCGAGCATGGTGCGCGAGCTGCAAAGTTTCGGGCATGACATCTCTGAGTTTATACCAAAAGCCAAACAAAAATGACAAGATAAATCTTTGACACAATGACATAACGACAAGATAGTATCTTGACATAATGACATAGTGACATGACAAAATTTTGATTATGAAAAAATTACTCTATACTGTTTTTGCATTTGCAAGCGTAATAGCCGCAGTGGCAATCGCCCAACGCATACCCTACGACCAGAAACTCCGCATGGCGGAGATGGTAATCGCCGACTATTACGTAGACACTGTGAATGAGGAGAAAATCACCGAGGCTGCCATACGCAGTATGCTTGAAGAACTCGACCCCCACTCCCAATACTCCAACGCAGAGGAGACCCGCGAGCTCAACGAGCCACTCGCCGGCAATTTCAGCGGTGTAGGGATTACCTTCAATATGGTTAAAGATACGCTCTATGTGATTTCGACCGTGAGCGGAGGCCCGTCGGAACGTGTGGGCATACTCGCCGGCGACCGCATCATCTCCGTCAACGACACCTCAATAGCGGGTGTGAAGATGAAAAACAGCGACATCATGAAGCGTCTGCGCGGTCCGAAAGGAACCGAAGTCGATGTGAAAGTGCTCCGCAGCAATGCCGGCATGACTGACTCAATAAATTTCCGCATTACACGTGCCGACATACCTATCTACAGTGTGGACGCCTCGTATATGGCAGATCCCAACACCGGTTATATACGCATCAGCCGCTTTGCCGCCGACACCCACAAGGAGTTTGCCAATGCAGTAAAAGATCTGAATAAGCAGGGCATGAAGCAGCTGATCTTAGACCTTACCGACAATGGTGGCGGCTATCTCAACGCGGCTGTAGATATACTCGGCGAGATACTCGAACCGGGCAATACCGCAGTATATACAGAAGGCCGCAAGTCGCCCCGCTATGACTTCAAGGCACATCCCGAAAGTCATAAGCCTCTACTCGATGGGAAGCGCGTGGTGGTCATGGCAAACCAGTATAGTGCATCGGCCTCAGAGATTACCTCCGGAGCAATTCAGGATTGGGACCGCGGCGTGATTGTGGGCCGTCGCACATTCGGCAAAGGTCTTGTGCAGCGACCCTTCCCATTTCCCGACGGCTCCATGATACGACTCTCCATGGCCCACTACTACACACCTACGGGCCGGGACATTCAGAAGCCGTACAAATCGGGCGACAGTAAGGAATACCGACACGACATAATAGACCGTCTCAACAGTGGCGAGCTGATGCACGCAGACTCCATAAAATATATTGACTCACTCAAGGTCAACACCTTGCGCACAGGCCGAACTATATATGGAGGTGGTGGAATATCTCCCGATATCTTCGTGCCGCTCGACACTGCCGACTTTACCAAATATTATCGCGACGTGACGGCCAAAGGGGCAATCAACCAATTCGCCATCAAATATGTGGACCAAAACCGCAAGGAGATACGCAAACGCTTCAAGACCGACCTCGACTATGTGAACGGCTTCGAGGTGACACCAGATATGCTTGCCGATCTCTTCGCTCTGGCTGAGAAGGAGGGGGTAAAACCTGATGTCGAACAGGCCAAACAGAGCGGACCCATCTTCAAGATGGTACTCAAAGGCTTGATAGGCCGCGACATATACGACCAGTCTACATATTATAAGGTATACAACCGATACGACCCGATTTTCAAGGAAGCCATACGTGTAATCAATTCTGATGACTACGACAAGCTCCTATACCCCACTACCTCAAAGTAATGAGATAAAGAGGTTGTTTCAACAACTTCAAGAAACATCAGGACTAACTAATGAGAAAGAGAAATATCAGGACCTGCGTCATGACCGGGCTGCTTGTCATGGCCATGGCCATACATGCCAACGCCCAGGTATATCTTGAAGAAGACCCGAAGCCTGCCGTTATCGAGAACCAAGTCACGCAAGAGAATGAGATGATGTATCGTCCCGACCTCGGTCTGCGCATCATGAACACTCCCATCAACAAGTCGCTTGCCCCTCGTGTATTCTCAGGATACCGTCATCTGGACAGAAGACTCAAATATTCACAATTTCCCGATCCGGAGGTGTCGACACAGGTATGGCGCGACAGCATATGCACATCACCACTCGACTCGCTTATCAGAGAGGACATTATACGCATGGACTCGCTTCTGCAGGCCATGGGGCTGGTGGATGCGCCACGTCCGGTGCGCGATCGGGAGGACTTGCCGGTGGCTTTCGGCTCGGTGATACCAAACTGGCTGAAACGCAGCATCGACACTTACCGATTTCAGGAAGACTTCACATACCGCATGATGCTCGAGAACCCCTCGCTCATAGAGTATGCCTACTGGGATCTGCCGGTGCCTCCGCGACTCCCGGAAGAAGACACCAGTCTCCGTGGCTACCTGAAACGTCTCGACCTGCCTGAAATCAGCGGAGCCGGTGAACTGAAAACCAACAGCAACATGCCGCACATCAACTGGCTGCATACATTCAATATCGGCCTGCAACTCTCGCAGGCCTACGTATCGGGCAACTGGTATCAGGGTGGCAACAGCTATCTCGCCTTTCTCGGCAATTTCCTGTGGGACGTTCAACTCAACAACGTCTACCATCCCAAATTGATTTTCCAGAGCACCCTCTCCTACAAATTGGCAATCAACTCCACACCCGACGATCAGTTCCATAAATATTCAGTGTCACAAGACCTGTTTCAATACAATGTCAAGGCGGGTTACAAGGCCATATACAATTGGTATTACTCTTTTCTTATGCAATTCAAGACCCAGTTCTTGAACAGCTATCCGGCCAACTCTGAGACACGCCAGGCCTCATTCATGTCGCCGGGCGAACTCAACCTCGGTATCGGTATGACCTACTCGAAAGAGAATGCGGCAAAGACCCTGAAATTTTCAGCTTCAATCTCTCCGGCCTCCTACAACCTGAAGGTCTGTATTGACAAGAAGGTAGACCATGCACAGTTCAACATCAAGCCATGGCGCAAGTGGGTAAATGAGATAGGTAGCAATGCTGAAGTGAATTTTTACGCAAAGTTGTGGGGCAATACCACCTATACAACGAAACTCTTTTTCTTCACCGACTACAAACTGCTGCAAGGAGATTGGGAGAATACGCTGAACTTCCAGTTCTCGAAGCTATTCTCAACGCAAATTTATGCCCACCTGCGCTATGACTCATCGGCCGACTCAAAGGTTGATAAAGGTTGGAAGAAACTTATGCTCAAGGAGATTCTCAGTGTCGGTATTTCCTACACCTTCAGCACCAAGTAAGAGCCCGTCTCATAATTTATGAAAGCTTGTGGCATTGTTATATTGATTTTATTGGGCTGGTGCTTAACAGCGCGGTGCCAACTCATCGCCGATATGGGTATGGCCCGTGACTGGTGCGACCGCTCCATGCTTCAGGCCATGGAAGGAATATGGGAGTTTCCCGCTGACGAAACAAAAGTTCTGGTGAAACAGTCATCCTCTTCCACCCGATGCTATGACCTCATAGTGATTGAGACTCCCGACACCCGTCTCATCCCCGGCGAGATAATCGGCACCCTCAGCGAATCAGTGGTATCCACGAAATTCGAGCTCGACCTTTGCCGCAACCGGGTGAAGGGGATTCTGTCAAATCCGGGCAAGTGCATGGCCCAATATCTTGCCGATGAAGATGCGCTCGTCATAAGCGAGCGCAAACTGAAAATATCGCTGTCTCCACGCTGGCTATTGCCTTCTTTCTGGAGGTCAATACGTGTAAACCTTAAACGCCCGGCAAACGAATTGCCCAAAGGGATGGTAAGGATTTACCCGACTTCCAAACCCCGTAAAATAGATTATCTATGAAGCACTACAAGAGAGTTATCACAATAATAATGCTCGCAGCCTGCACATCTGCCACTGTTGCAGTTGCTCGCAAGAAAGGCTACAAGTTGAATTACGACAAGCGGGAGACAGTAGCAGAGCAGAAAGAGGAGGAAATGACCAAGGGGAGCTTCATGGTGGCTTCGCAATGCACGGACTGCAACAACGGCTACACCTTGCAGCAAGTCACATTCAGCGGATATGACAAGCCACAGCAATCGTCGGTAGAGACTTTCTTCATAACCAACAATACCGACCGCACACTCACCGGCGTGAACCTCTACATAGATTATAGAATGCCGGATGGCCGTCAGCTCACGCGTCGATTCTTCCGCTTGTCGTGCAAGGTGCCACCCGGTGAGACACGAACAGCCGAAATCCCTACATGGGACAAACAACGCTCCTTCGTATACGAAAAAAGCCAAGCCTCTTCCAAACACCCCGGCACCCCATATAGCATCACATTTGACCCGGTGGCCTACTACCTACAGTTTTAATTAATTAATAATTAATAATGAATAATGAATAATTCAGTATTCGCAATTCATTATTCATTATTCATTATTAATTATTCATTATTCGTTCCGGGGAGTTTGTCGTTTAGTAGCGACATCAGGTCGTCGTGGTCGGTAGTCGAGTTCCATGACTTTGGAGTCAGGAGCTTCACTGTGGCATAAGATATGCTTATCACCAAGAGATAGGGGAATATATAGGCATAGGAGTTGGTGGTCTCGCATATCAGGAAGAGCGACATAAGCGGAGCATGCACCGTGCCGGCCATCACCGCTCCCATGCCGGCAAGTGCGAAGAACCAAGGCGGCAACTGGGCATCAAACCAGACATTGCACAATGAGGCGAAAAGAAAACCTGCCACTGCCCCGGCAAAAAATGTGGGCACGAAGTCACCGGCCACTCCACCTCCGCTGTTGGAAGCCGATACAAGCACACCCTTAAGGAGAAGTACACCCGACATGCAGATAAACGTCCACGTCATGCCTGAATAGCCGGCAAATGCTCCCGCACCGCCAAACGACACCTCGGCACTGTTGACCAACCCCGTAATCACCTTGAACCCCTCACCAAACAGTGTAGGGAACATGAACACACCTACAGAGAGCATGATACCGGTGGCCAGCGAAGCAACCCAAGAGTTGGATATACGCTTGAACATCTGTGCGCTGCGCGACTTGGTAAAGTTGTAATATATGCAATACAGCCCACAAAACAGGCCGAGCAATGCCACCCATCCTGTCATGGCAGGGTCGAACGGGGTGTTGTGCAAAAACAATATGTCGAAGGTGAAGCCACTAAGCAGATAGGCCGTAGTGGCCGAGAATACGCAGGCTATGACAAGCGCTATCACAGAAAGTGTGGTCGTGGGCATCTGCAACACCTCTAGTGTGAACAACACCCCACCCACCGGAGACTTGAAGATAGCCGCAATGCCGGCACCGCCACCTATGCCGACAAGCAGGCGGAGCCAATCAGACGGCAGGCCGAACCATCTCCCCACATTGCTTCCTATTGCAGCCCCACTGAGCGCGGTAGGACCCTCCGAGCCGGCACTCGCTCCAAAACCCATCGTCAACGAGCACCCGATTATCGGATTAAATATCATGGATATGGGGAGAACCCAATTTTTCGACTCAAGAGTGCGCCGTATCACCATAGTGCTGTCGGAGACATCGCAGCGTGCCAAGTAACGCTGGTATATGGAAGTAAGCAAAATTCCGGCCAATGGCCATATCAATATTTTCAGGTCAGGCTCGGTGAGATTTATATGCCTGCCAAGAGTGAGCCTCGTGAAAAACGCTATCAGAGCCTTGAGCAATGCAGCCGCTGCCCCTGTCAGCACACCCATCACCAGAGCCACAAGTACAATCCTGACACTCTGGGGCATATGCATAAGATTCCGCGACAATATACCCGATGGAGTGTCGGGAGTCTTGTCGCGGAATCCGTTGGTTCCTCTATTGGACGGTGTGTTGTTCTGTATAGTGGACATCTGTTACCAATTCTGGAGAATCATGACCTCGCGGGGTGCGAAAGTCATCTCTCTTTTTATGGTAACATCCGAATCGGTAAGTATGTTGTGAAGTTTTGTGCCATAAGGCAATATTTCGAGCGTTCGCTCCATCGTGACAGTATGCGGCACATCACGACCGTTCATAAGCACAGTCACGGTCTTGTCGCCGAGTTTACGCTGATAGGCATATATGCCATTCTGCGGCATGAAGTGTTTCATCGAGCCATTGGCCATGACATCGCGGGCCTCATTGCGGCGCCAGTTCAGTAGCTTGGAGAGATAATCCCAAGCTTTATTCTGCATCTCGGTGCGGCCCTCGCGTGTGAATGCGTTCACCTTATCGCCGGGGAAACCGCCGGGCATATCGCGGCGCACGTAGCCGTCGCTACCCTCCTTCGAGCCATTCATCAGCAACTCCGTGCCATAATAAATCTGCGGTATGCCGCGCGAGGTGAGCAAGAAAGCTTGAGCCTGTTTCCAGCGTGCAAGTTCCTCATCGGTCTTCGGCTCCTCTGCGAGAAAACGGTCAGTATCATGATTGTCAAGGAATGTCAAGATCTTCTGCGGATCCGGGAAAAGGAAATCATTGGAAAGATGGTCATACACCTTATTAAGCCCCTCCCATGGATTGGTGTCATCGCTGAAAGCCTTGCGTCCATTCAGTATGTAGAAGAAATCCATCACGCTGGGTAGATGCGTGTCTATCGGATTAAGCTTATTGCCGGCCTGCCAGAATGCGGAACCGGCCTCATTGGCATACCAGCATTCGCCCACGATATTGAAGTTAGGGTACTCACGAAGCACATCAGCTGCCCATTGCGACATGGCCTGCATGTCGGCATAAGGGTATGTGTCCATGCGAATGCCGTCAATTTTTGAAGACTCAATCCACCATATCGAATTTTGGGTCAGATACTTCATTAGGTGGGGATTGCGCTGGTTAAGGTCGGGCATTGAAGGCACAAACCATGCATCGACGGTGTGTTCCTTATCATAGTCAGACACATAGGGGTCATGCACCGTGGTGAGGCGATAGTTGGTCATCTTATCGCCCTCGGGGTTGTTATACCAATCTTTGGAGGGCATATCCTTCATCCATGGATGATTGGAGCCGGAATGGTTGAAAATCATATCCATCACGACTTTAAGACCCTTGCCGTGGGCATCCTTGATGAGCGCCTGATACTCCTCGTTTGAGCCGAAGCGAGGGTCAATGTTATAATAGTCGGTGGTGGCATAACCATGATAACTACCGCCCGGCATATCATTCTCAAGCACCGGACATACCCAAATGGCCGTCACCCCGAGCGAGTCGATATAATCAAGATTATTGCGTATGCCACGCATATCGCCGCCGTGGCGTCCGTTGGGGTCAGTGCGGTCTGCTCCCACCTTATAATCGAGACCATTCATAACCACTTCATCATCATCCATACCCTTTGCGAAACGGTCTGGCATGAGGAGATACAACACATCACCTGCATCGAAGCCGGTGTAGTCTTCCCCCTTACGGTCGCGCGGCAATAGCTCATAGGCGATCCCGAGCGTGCGGTTGTTGAGCTTATATTTTATCTCCATGCGGCCCGGCTTCGTATCGGGCGATATGGTGAGATAGAGCAACTTATAGTTTGGAGAGTCGAGCGATAGCTGGCGGTCAAGTTTTACGCCGGGATAATCTACCGTGAAATCGGCATTGCCGATATTGGGAGAGTGCATCATAAGCTGCAAGGTGTCGCACTTCATGCCGACCCACCAGTAAGGGGGTTCCACATCCGGAAGTTTTGCCCTCACAGCCATGCTTTTGGAAGGGGCACCAAACATCATTGTGCCTCCGGCGAACAGAGTCGCCACCAAAGAAAGTAGTTTCTTCATGATATACGGAATTGAATTTGCGTGTGCAAATATAACTCATTTGCACAAACTTTGCAACACCTGCTTGCAGCCGGGCACTTTGGAGCCTACATGCTGCGTTATCAAATAAAACGACTATTGACATAAATGAATTTCCGCACAGAATACAAGCCGAAGTCCTCGGCATTGCAACTGAGTCTCGACAGGCCTTTGGCTATGCTCGGCTCCTGCTTCACCGACTATATGGGAACAAGATTTCGCAAGCATCTGTGGCAGGCTTGCAATCCTTGCGGCGTGCTCTTCAATCCCCTCTCTATCGCCCGCATCCTCAGTATGCTGACTGAGCCTGCCGAAAAAAAGCAAGAGATAATCGAAGCTTCCATATTTAAAGCAGGAGACTTATGGCACAGTTGGCTTGGAGACACCTCTTTCTCTGCAACTACTCCGGAGAAGGTGGTACATAACATCACAGTAAGCCTTCAACTGCTCGACACACTGCTTACCAATGGCAGGACACTCGTGGTGACCATGGGCACAGCATGGTGCTACTTTCTCAAGAACACAAGCGATGTAGTGGCCAATTGCCACAAGCAACCCTCGTCACTTTTCGACAGGAAGATGGTGTATATAGAGACTATCATCGCACTATGGGGGGAGCTTCTTGAGAATTTGCGCTCACACTACGAGGGCCTGCAGGTTATCTTCACCGTCAGCCCGGTGCGTCACGTGCGTGACGGACTTCATGAGAACGCATGCTCCAAGGCAACGCTCACTCTTGCCGTAGACTCCCTGTGCCGCCGCTTCAACTATTGCCACTACTTCCCGGCCTATGAAATTCTGCTCGATGACCTGCGCGACTATCGGTTCTATGCCGCCGACATGGTGCACCCGTCAGAGCAGGCTGTGGAATATATTAAAGAAAAATTCTGTGACACTTATTTCAATGCCACAGAACTAAAGATTTTGCAGGAGGGAGAAGCGATAAGCCGCCGGTTGAGTCACCGTGCCATAAACCCCGACTCAGAGGAGACGGCAAAATTCAAAGAGGAGAGCCTGAGGCTCTACGCTGACTTCTTGAACCGTCACCCCAACGCACTATACCTGGAGAATGATCGCCTCAACTCTGCGACCCCTATGGGCAAAATTTTTATGAGACGGGCTCTAGACGGGGCCTAACGGCGCACGAACTTCCGGCTCACGGGCGCAGCGTTATCGCGTACCAACGTCAGCGTGTATATACCCGGCGCAAGATTTGCCAAACTGATTTCCGACACTGCACCCTCTGCCACGTCATCCATCTGCACAATACCTGTCATGTCGCAAACCTTGACATTGAGACGCGTTCCGGCAGGATTCAGTATCTCGGCCACATCACCTCGCAGCACAAACGAAGGTGCTCCTGCATCAACCTTCCCCTCGGTGATACCCGTCACGCTAAAGAGATATTTCAAGCCTTCATAGGGCCTCAACCAGCCCTGACCATTCTTCACATTGTTGGTTTCGGCTTTGGTATTGACATTCGTATTGCGCAACGCCGACTTCACGTCATCTACTGTAAGGCCCGGCACCGCCTCAGCCCAGCATGCCACCACACCGGCCACATAGGGTGAGGCCATCGACGTGCCGGTGCAGACATTCCAATAATAGTCCTTACCATCTACCATAGACTTGGCACTCATGCCAGGAATCTGTTCGGGATACTTGGCGAGGAAGTGACTGCTGCATGCCGACACCACCGGTGCACCGGGTGCACACACGAGCGGCTGCACACGTCCATCAATCAGAGTGCCATAGCTCGACATATCATTAATCGAAGGCACCGTAGGATACCAACACATCTGTGTGCCATCAAGCAGTTTCACCCACGCATGGCTGTTATACATGCCCACGCTTATCACATTATTACCGGTATTCAGGTCGCTGATTGAGAAAACACTCTGAGGCCGGTAATATGGATCGAACACATCGAATTTTGAATACTGCAAATCCACGCAAGCATCCATATGCACACCCGGATTTGCCGTATATTCCACAACCAACGTGTAGCGAGGCAACACTTTACCATTTGCCGTCACGGACTCCTCACATTCGGTGAGATAAGAGAGTTCGGTGACCCAGCGGTTATTGAGATGGTTCACGTATCCTTCCAAAAGCACCTGACCCTTGAGATACTTTGCAAACTCCTGATCTGCCTGCGAGTTGATATATAAGGAATATTCCGCTTCGCCATGCTGCATCGGAGTGGAATAAACCTTATTGAATGTCAGAGCATCGTTGACTACCAGGTGTTCATATACATGCACACGCGCACTGATGGGCCTGTCATCCTTGCTCCAGGCATCTGTAAGCCCTCTGAGCTCCAGCCCGTCGACAGGAATTATCCTGGTCATCCATGTCTTGTCGTTTTCGGTGAATGTCATCTGGCGTGACATGCGCGAGGCTCCGGCATTGCCGGCCGCCATGCAGATAATCGCCTCCTCACCAAGCGACTCAAGGTAACGGCAGAAAAGCGACTTGCCATCCTTGGGTCCGGTGTATGAGCTGAAAGAGAGATTAATGACGGCAGGTTTGCCCACCGACTTCGCATAAGCCACAATCTCCTCACACCCGGCCAATAGGCCCACATCATATCCCAACGACGAGGTCATCACAATATCGGCACCGGGTGCCATGCCGTAAAGATTGTTGGCCTTGTAGGAACCGGCCATGATGTTGCACACATGTGTGCCATGGAAATTATCTTCATTGTCGGTAGTCCATGCCGCTATATCATCGGGGGTGTCGAGCACGATGCGCTGATTTATCGGTTCGTCGAAGCTGACCACTTTCTTGACTCTCAACTTACCTTCGGCATCCTTGAATGCGATATGGTTGGGGTCAAGCCCTGTGTCACAGAGACCCACCACTACTCCGGAGCCATCATACGGACGAGGCAAGTCCTCGCCACGACCCAAGCGATCAGCGCCGAACATGGTGCGCGACGTGTCCATGGCCTGAACTATATAACGCCCCTTTTCCATATGCCTCACCCCACGCGACTTGCGCACCGACTCTGTCTGTCTCAACGGCACCAACGCAAGCACCACGTCGCCACGCTGATACCATATCACCACACCCTGCTCCTTGAGCTGCTCCACAGCTTCATCATCAACCACCTGAATCAACGTCGGATTATATTTAGGCACATTCTCTTGCGCCACGGCACTAAAGTCACAGCAAACGAGTGATAATGCCGCAATTAAGGTAAATAAGTTTCTCATATGTATATAGGTTCTGTAAGTCGTCTATAGGAAAGGTTTTGAGATAGACTCTGAATTTACAACGTGCAATATTACAATTAATTTTCCATCATGAACAACGATTTTGACAATTTTCAATCGAAGATTTTGATTTCATGTAAATTTTTGTTAATTTTGAGTGATGGTTATTGTCAGTAATTTCGACTTCAAGAAATAAGACTTCCGGCATAAAGCCATCACATAATACTTTTCGAACTGAATTATGATGCTGTAATGAATAAACTAAAAGCCACTTTCCTGATAATATGCTCTTTAGTATCATCGATATGCTCTTATGCGCAGCAACGCGACAATGAGGCCACCATATCCGGACTGAGAGCAAAACTTGCCACAGTCAAGACTTCTGACGACTCGATAAAGATATATTACGACATACTCGACCTGGCTCCTCGCAGGCAATACAAACCCTTGGCTGCAGAGATATGGGATGTAGCTGCACGCGCCGGACGCACTGATGTGCAGCTCGAGATAAGCCGTCAGCTCACCGCCGCTGTCAAGAAGGATTCCGTATACGACATAATAGAGAAAGCCGTGGCCTCCCTTCCCGAATCAGACGAGCAGAAAGAGACTCTTCTCTTCGTGCGCATGAAACGCATATCATACAAGTCACGTTACGAAACAGAGGAGCAACGGCAGAAGGAAATTTCGGATATGATAAGGTCTTATGACGTTACGGCAGACCACGACAAATATGACCGCTTGCTGCGCACATTCAATCTTGTGGAATATCTGCGCAACAATGTGTCGGGAGAACTTCTGCAGGTTTATATAAGCCGGCTTTTAGAACAGGGACTGTCGGAAGATTTCTCGCTATATGCCATACCCAACATAATATTTGCAGAGGCCGCCAACGCCTACACCATGGCCCAGGACTATCATAAAGCCTTGGATGCTGACCGCAAGCTCCTCGAAGTTATCGATGGGCTTGAGAAGAAATATGCAGCCATGGGGCGTAAATACCGCAACTACGATGTGAGCCGCTACGTATGCTATCGCCGCATGTTGCAAAACTTTGAGGCCCTCGCACCGGGCGAGGCACAAAAACTGTATGACAAGGCAGTGCAACTCGGTGCCAACAACTCAGATGTGCGCGATGACCTCGCCAACAACCCTACGACCGGAGCTTTCTACAACATGGCTATCGGCAACTTCACAGAGGCAATACCACTTCTTAAGAAGCTCAACGACACCAGCACGGAAGTGACCCGCAAACGTCGGTACCTCGAACTTCTGATACATGCGGCTACGAGCGTGGGCGATGAGGCCACCAGGGTGGAAGCTCTCGAGAATTACAACCATATTCTTGATGAATACTCCAAACTTAAGGCTTCTGAACGTTATCGCGAACTGCAGGTGAAGTATGACATCAAATCGCTCAAGGAGCGCAACGCAGCCCTCGAACTGGAGAATGTATCCGGAAAACTTGATGCACAAAGACGCATCATGGTGTTTGTGATTTTCGCTTTCGTGATTCTCCTTATCACTTTTATCATCACACTTTTCAACTGGTATCGATTCCGCAAGAATTCCATCGAACTCGGCACTATCGAGTGCCGTCTCGGACATGAACGTGACATGCTCCGCCACAAGGAGTTTTATGATGTCGGCGACCATATCACTGAGGTGATGACCGTGCCGGACTTTTCATTCAAGGAGTGGTGTCAAGCCAACAAGAAAACTCTCAAGCAACATGGATACGCAGCCGGCCGGATGACACAGAATATCATGAACGACCTGCTGTTAATCGCTTTCTTGGGCAAAAAAGACCGCATGGCTCATATAAGCGACACATCTGTCGATGGGCTTATGCGCAGCATCGTGTCAAAGGCTACTGAAAATAATGCCTCAGCAGGTAATAACGAAGACAACACAGGCATCAACACGACTTATCCTGATGATGATTATACGATTGAGACTGATGTTGAATGCGTGACACATGTGCTTTGCACTATTCTCGCAGGCATGGTAAAACACAATGAAAGCGAGGAGAATATCACGTTTGAGACCGCATTGTCTGACAATGGTTACATCAGCTTTATAATAACATCGCCTGAAAATATCTCCATTCATGAAGATACCCGTGCTTACGCGGACTTCATATACACGGATGCTCTCGCTTCAGGAGCCGTGACCGGAAGTTTCATCAATCGTCTCATTGCGCTGCTTCTTGACTCGGAAGTAAAGGCCGATGTCAGCTGCAAGCATGGATCGAGACTCATATTCACAACACCGGCAAACTTGAGTTGAATGATACACGATAAAGAGACCGGCGTGTCGCTCAACAAGCGCCAACGCGAAGCCTCCGAGACCACTGAGGGCCGGGTGCGAGTGGTGGCCGGAGCCGGCTCGGGCAAGACACGCGTACTCGCTCACCGTTATGCCTATCTTGTAAACGAGCTCGGCATATCGGCCGGCAACATACTCTGCCTCACCTTTACCAACAAGGCTGCCCAGGAGATGAAGAACCGCATATCACGTATGGTGGACCGCGGTTCTGTCAACGATTTCATCTGCACTATACACAGTTTCTGCGTCAAGTTTCTGCGAAGGGAGATTTACCGCATAGGTTATCCTAAGAATTTCACCATCATAGATGAGGAGGATGCAAAGGCACTTGCCAAGCAAGCTATGGAGGAGTTTGGGGTGGACCGCCGCAAGCTCACCGCCGAGCGTTTCCTCACGAAGGTAGCTGCACTTAAAGGCTACAACCCGGACGCTTACATACAACGCCACTTGTTGCCCGCAAGCTCTCCCGAATGTCCGGACGAGCTGGTAAGGTACATGCGGCTTCAACTCAAGCTCTTTGCCTTGGACTATGACGATCTGATATATTTCACCGTCTATATACTCAATCACTTCCCGGACGCGCACGAATATTGGACCGACAAGCTCAACTACATCATGGTCGACGAGGTGCAGGACTGCTCGGCCGATGACTGGAAGCTGCTGAATATACTCGCCTCGAAGCATGGCAATCTCTTTGTGGTGGGCGACCCCGATCAAGCCATATACGAATGGCGCGGTGCAAATCCGAAGATTTTTGTGAACTTCCACGCAAAGACCGATATCATCCTTAATGAGAATTACCGTTCCACCCCCGACATATTGGAGGTGGCCAACCATATAATCGCCAACAACCGCAACCGTGTGCCCAAGGAGCTTTACACCATGAAGCTCAATGAGAGACGCGTGGTGTATCACCACAACAAGTCAGAGCGTGAGGAGGCGGACTTTGTGGCGGAAAGAATTCTCGATGGGATAAAGCATGGCGAAAACGCAAAGGATTTCGCCGTGCTCTACCGCAGTTCATTCATGTCGCGCGGCATAGAGCAACGGCTGCTCCGCAACAAGATACCCTACAGCGTATGGGGCGGAGTAAAATTTTTCGAACGCAAAGAAATAAAGGATGTGATTTGCTATCTGAGGCTCATCGCATCAGATGCCGATGACCTGGCATTTACCCGCGTGGTGAACCTGCCTGCCCGCAAGTTCGGCAATAAGTCGCTTGCAGCCATACGCTCCATGGCCGATGCCGCCGGCATACCGCTCATGGAGGCCCTGCGCCACGCCGTGCAGACTCCGGGCTTCAACAAACGCCCACTGCATGAGTTTATTGCACTCATCGATTCGCTACGCTCCCTGTCGGTGCAGATGCCGGTGTCGGAACTTACCGACAAACTTCTCGTGGACAGCAAACTCGGCGACCTATACCGCATGGACGAGCGCGAAGACCGGCTTGAGAATATTGCCGAGTTGGTAAATTCAATGCGTGAGTTCGAACTCACGCGCGATGATGACGATGACCGCGCACTGACAGCCTATCTTCAGGAAATCGCACTCTACACCAACGTTGATGCCAATGTCAACAACGACAAGGTAAAGCTTATGACCATACACCAGTCAAAGGGACTGGAGTTTCCAAACGTCTTTGTAGTGGGCCTTACAGAGGGGATGTTTCCAAACCATCGGTCCATCCGCGAGCGACGACAAGATGGCGAGGAGGAGGAACGCCGCTTGATGTATGTGGCGGTGACACGCGCCGAGTCGATGCTATATCTCACCGACTCCGAAGGATATATGAACGATAACGGAGCCTTGAAATACCCGTCGCGTTTTATCACCGAGATTCCTGAAGTGCTTCTCACCGTGGAGGGCAACCCAGACCCGTCGCTATTCGATGGTACACGCAATATGGTAAAACTGCTCAACAGCGAACTCGGCGAGGGCGACAACGCCCCCATGCCCCCCGGCACAATGGTGAGCCACAAGGTGTTCGGGCAAGGCACGATAGTCAGTTTCAACCCTTCAGCCCAATCATATCGTGTCAAGTTTGCCGACTCTGAGCGCGACCTCGTGGCGAGGGTTCTGACCAAACTCTAAGACTCACAAATTGAAGTTGTGATGAGTTATATAC
>CAJUIJ010000014.1:0-20022 GCA_910586175.1 uncultured Muribaculaceae bacterium
GACTTTATTGTGGTGGGTCGTCCTATCACGGCCGCTCCCGACCCCGTGGCAGCTTACCGCCGTTGCTGCGCCGACTTCATCGGCGAATAAGTTAAGTATTAATAAAATATTAAAACGTCGTGTCCGCAAGGATATGATTAAAAGATATGAAAGAGAAAGAGATAGCAAAAGCATTGTTGGGTATAAAGGCAGTCTTTCTGAGTCCTGACAAACCATTCACATGGGCCAGTGGTATAAAGAGCCCGATATATTGTGACAACCGTCTTATCCTCACGGCTCCCGAGGCCCGCAACTTGGTGGAGCAGACAATCGCAGAGACTGTGAAGGAGAAATATCCGCAGGCTGAGGTGCTTATGGGTACCAGCACCGCCGGAATCGCACATGCAGCCATCGCGGCGCACTTGCTCGGCATGCCAATGGGTTATGTGCGCGGATCTGCAAAAGACCATGGCCGCAACAACCGTATAGAGGGTAAGCTCGAACCGGGTCAGAAAGTCGTGGTAATCGAAGACCTTATCTCTACAGGTGGTAGCTGCATCGACGTTGTCGAGGCATTGCGCGAAGCAGGGGCAGATGTGCTCGGTGTGGTGTCGATATTCACCTACGGCATGAAAAAAGGTCTGGAGAGACTTGCCGCAGCCAATGTGGAGAATACATCGCTCAGCAACTTCGACACCCTCGTGCAGGTAGCCGCCGAAGAAAACTACATCAAGGCAGAGGATGTGGAGCGCCTCAAAAAATTCATGGCCAATCCCTCCGACGAATCCTGGATGAATTTGTAGTTTTTGGTTGTTAGTTTTTAGTTGTTAGTTTCGTGATGCAACTAAATAACTAAACAACTCAAAAACTCAATAACTGACCAACTAACAACTGACCAACTAACAACTGACCAACTAACAACTAAAAACTAAAAACTAACAACTACGATATGCGGCATCTGATAGATCCTTCCGACCTTAGCCTGGAAGAACTTAATGAGATAATCGACCTGGCGTGCGACATCATTGCCGACCGTCAGAAGTATGCAGAGGTGTGCAAGGGCAAAAAACTTGCCACGCTCTTCTATGAACCCTCCACGCGCACGCGCCTGAGCTTCACGGCGGCGATGATGGAACTTGGCGGCAATGTGCTTGGATTTTCCGATGCCAACAGCAGTTCGGTGAGCAAGGGAGAGACTGTTGCCGACACGACACGTGTAGTCAACAATTTCGCCGACATCATAGCCATGCGCCATCCGGTTGAGGGCGCACCGCTTGTGTCTGCTCTCAACTCAAGCACTCCTGTGATAAATGCTGGCGACGGTTCGCATGCACATCCCACTCAGACACTCACAGACCTGCTCACCATCAAGCGTGAGATAGGGAGGTTCGAGAACCTTACAGTCGGATTTTGCGGAGACTTGAAATTTGGGCGCACCGTGCATTCGCTTATCAAGGCACTTTCGAAATTCAAGAACATCAACATAGTGCTCATAGCCCCCGATGAGTTGAAATTGCCGAGCTATGTGAAGCATGAGGTATGCGACAAGCTCGGTCTTCCCTACGAGGAAGTGAAGAGTCTTGAAGAGGTTATCGACAAGCTTGATGTGCTTTACATGACACGTGTGCAGAAAGAGCGTTTCCTCGACGAGGAGGAGTATGACCGTGTGAAGGATTGTTTCGTGTTGACAGCCGACAAGCTGAAAAATGCGAAGCCCGAGATGCGCATACTTCATCCGCTGCCGCGAGTCAACGAGATTGCGGTAGATGTTGACTCAGACCCTCGTGCGGCCTACTTCCGACAAGTGGAGAATGGCAAATTCGTGCGCATGGCGTTGATGCTTAAGCTGCTCGAATGGGCAGACAAGCCGGAGAAGCACAAAGAGTTGCTGCGCGAGGATGTGGTGCGCGGCGAATACCGTTGCTCCAACCCCCGCTGCATAAGCAACACCGAGGCCTGCACCGAGTCGCTTTTCCGCCCCTCGGCCGACGGCAACGGAGTGCGCTGCGTATACTGCGAATCTCGCCCCGCAAAATAACATACGTTGCATGAAAAGAGGTGATAATACACATAAGGAGGCAGATAGGGTTGAGGAGGCTTGTGTGCAATATGGCCTCTTTGACGAGTTTGCTAAAGTCCCATTTCCCGAGCCGGTCGAATATGAACATACGTTTATCGACCTGTTCGCGGGAATAGGGGGTATACGCTTGCCCTTTAGTGAGATGGGATATAAGTGTGTGTTTTCATCAGAATGGGATAAGAACGCGCAACGTTCGTATATGGCAAATTTTGGGGAGATGCCTTACGGCGACATCACGAAGATTGATGAAAAGGCTATTCCTGAGCACGATGTCTTATTGGCCGGCTTCCCTTGTCAAGCATTTTCGATAATGGGGAAAGGACTTGGTTTTGCAGATACGAGGGGCACGATGTTCTTTGAAATTGAGAGAATACTTAAATATCATAGGACGAGTGTCATTCTATTGGAAAACGTGAAGCGTCTGGTTACGCATGATGGTGGAAATACATTCAAGGTGATATTGGAAAAGTTGCATGACTTGGGTTACCATGTTAAGTGGAAAGTCCTGAATGCTCTTGATTTCGGTTTGCCGCAGAAGCGGGAGCGAGTGATTATAGTGGGTTTTCAGGATAAGTCTAAGTGCGAGCAATTTTCATTTGATTTCCCTAAGAAAAGTTATGACCTCTCATCTGTGTTGGAACCTGATAATCAGGTTGACCCCAAGTTGTTTGCAAGTGATAAGATTGTAAGTAAGCGGTTGGAAGGAGTGGAAGGGAAGAACTTGTTTTATCCCTCGGTATGGCACGAAAATAAATCCGGCAATATCAGTGTTCTTCCATACGCTTGTGCATTACGGACAGGAGCATCCTATAATTATCTTCTTGTAAACGGAGTGAGGAGACCTTCTTCAAGGGAGCTTTTGCGTTTTCAAGGCTTTCCTGACATTTATCGGATTGCTGTTCCCTATGGTGAAATACGTAAGCAGACAGGTAATTCTGTGGCCGTACCTATGATAAGAGCAGTTGCACAGCTCATTAATGAATTGATATGAAACATCCAAGGCTGAGAGACTCCCACAAACTAATCACTCGTGAGCCATATCCAATAAACGAGATGCCGGAAAGTTTAGTAACTGATATTGCCGGCAGTATCGTGTATCTTCAATATGTGGGAAGAAAGGATATGACAGGTGATGACTTCGGGGATGCGTTTGCAAGGGCTGTTAACGGGGTGCATCTTTCATCTCCGGTGGGTATTGCGGATGTAGTGCTCGATAAAATGGCGTGGAGCATGAAAACGGTGAAGTCTAATGCCCCGTTTTCTATGAAGCGTGTCAGATTGATCAGTGGCCGCTGCTCACCTGATTATTCGTATGGCATAAATAATCCTCATGAGGATTTGGATAAAACAGGCCGTGCTGTTCTCAACATCTGGAATGAAAGAGTAAACATTGCGCAAGACTATTATAATCCGGTCAGGACTGCAGTGCTTATTCGTGACGCGGAACTCAGTCAATTTGTGATTTTTGAAGAAGAGAATCATAGGTTTGTCGCCAATAATTACAGGTGGGAGGTGAATAAGAATGGAAACCTGATAGGAATCGATAAGGAAACAGGTGAGCATTGTTTCACATGGCAACCACACGGCAGTCAATTTACCATTATAACGAAAGTGCCGGATGCGGCTTTGCGATTTGAAGTGAAGCACCCTCCGATTATCAATCAAAAAGAAGTTTTGGATTCATTGAAATTTGATTCAAGTTGGGTGCATTTTGTCAAATGATTATCATTTGTGATAATTGCAATGCATTTGTGTAATCCTTTTGGATTGTCAGGTTTGCGTATGTGAAAAAAAAGTAGTAATTTTGCATATGGAAATAAAGTTAAAGCATAGACATAGCATTAACCCATAGATAAATAACCACAGGTGGGCGTCCGGTCGTAATGCGACTTGGGCGCCTGCGTGCTTTAATATATTTGACGTCAAAAATTTAAACAGCTGTTTTACAGGTATGAGTATGAAAGTAGGAGTAGTGATGGGGTCGACGAGCGACCTTGGAGTTATGAAGGGTGCGTTCGAGATTCTCGACCAGTTTGGGGTGGAGTATGAGAAGAAGGTGTTCAGCGCACACCGCACACCGACCGCCCTCGAGGAGTGGATTGACGGTGCGCGTGAACGTGGCATAGTCGCCTTCGTGGCCGCAGCAGGCGGTGCTGCCCACTTGGCCGGAGTGGTGGCCGCGCACACCACGCTGCCCGTAATCGGTGTGCCTATCATGTCGAAGGCGCTCCGCGGTCTTGACTCGCTTCTTGCCATGGCACAGATGCCCTCCGGCATTCCGGTGGCTACCGTAGCCATCGACGGTGCGAAAAATGCCGCTTTGCTTGCCATTGAGATTATGGGCGTGACCGATGAGACCCTCCACCAGAAGCTCCGCGACTTCCGCGCAGAGCAGGCCCGCAAGATTCTTGAAACAGAAATTTAGTAGTTTTTAGTTTTTAGTTTTTAGTTGTTAGTTGTGGAGGGCGTCAGGACATCGGATTTCAAGGATTTGAAAGTTTGGCAAAAGGCGGTTGTATTGGCAAGTGAAACATATAATTTATGTAAATTGTTGCCTCAATCCGAACTTCATGCGCTTTCTAACCAAATGCGAAGGTCTGCGGTGTCGATATCTTCAAATATAGCGGAAGGCCAAGGCCGGGATTCAGTTAAAGAGTTTATCCGGTTTTTGCTCGTGGCCAGAGGATCGGCATGCGAGCTTGAATCGCAATGTTACGTAGGAGTTGAGATAGGGTACTTTACAATGTCAGACATTTCAATTGTAACAGGCCTTTGCATAGAAGTAGGTAAAATGATAACATCTCTTATTGCGTATCTCTACAATCTTCAACTAAAAACTAACAAGTAAAAACTAACAAGTAAAAAGAAACAACTAAAAACTAAAACCATCCCCTCCAACTAACAACTAACAACTAACAACTAAAAACAAACAACTGAGATAATGAATACCAATCGAATCTATGTGGAGAAGCGCCCCGAGTTTGGAGTTGAGGCAGAAAGTCTCCGCAAAGAGCTGAACTCGGCACTCGGTCTCAACATCGGCAAGCTCCGTATGCTTTGCGTGTATGACCTCTTCGGCTTCGATGCCGACCTGCTTGAGAAGACACGTTATGGAGTGTTTGGAGAGAAGGCCACCGATACTGTTACGGAGACCCCCGATCTCGGCACCTCTCCTCACATTGCAGTGGAGGCTCTCCCCGGCCAGTTTGACCAGCGTGCCTCAGCGGCACGCGAGTGTGTGCGTCTTGTAAATCCTGATGCAGACGTGGAGATAACGGCAGCCCGTCTCTATGTGTTTGACGACACTGTCAGAGAAGCAGACATGGAGCGTATAGCGCGTTATCTTATCAACCCGGTGGAATGCCGGCAGAAGGATATGTCGGTGCTCGCACTGCCCGAACGCGCACACGCAAATCCGGTGGAGACTCTCACAGGATTCCGCGAGATCACAGCTGAGCAAGCTCCTGCATATTGCAAGGAGAAAGGCCTGGCCATGAACGGAGATGACCTTATGGAGGTGGTGAACTATTTCACTGCCGAAGGCCGTGACCCCAATGAGACGGAGCTCCGCATACTCGATACATACTGGAGTGACCATTGCCGCCACACTACTTTCACATCGCGTCTCACTGACATTCAGGTGGAAGACTCGGCAGTGGCAGCCGATATAAAAGATTCGCTGGCCCTTTGGCACAAGATGCGCGAAGATCTGGGCCGCAGCGAGAAACCACTATGCCTGATGGACCTCGCCACCATCGGCGCGCGCTGGCTCAAGGCCAACGGTAAGCTCGACGACATGGAGCAGAGCGAGGAGAACAATGCTTGCAGCATCTACGTGGATGTGGATGTGGATGGCGAGCCTGAGCGCTGGCTTTTACAGTTCAAGAACGAGACCCACAATCACCCCACCGAGATAGAACCTTTCGGAGGGGCTTCGACATGTCTCGGCGGTGCAATCCGTGACCCGTTGAGCGGTCGCAGTTACGTATACCAGGCCATGCGAGTCACAGGTGCCGGCAACATATGGCAGCCCGTGTCGGAGACCATGGCCGGCAAGTTGCCGCAGCGTGTCATATCGCGCGGAGCCGCAGCAGGATATTCATCTTATGGCAACCAGATAGGTTTGGCCACAACGCATGTGCGTGAGATATACCACCCCGGATATGTGGCCAAGCGCCTTGAGGTTGGTGCGGTGTGCGGTGCCGTGAAGGCGGCCGATGTGCGCCGCGAGCGTCCGCAAGCCGGCGATGTGGTGCTGATGTTCGGTGGCCGCACGGGCCGCGACGGCATCGGCGGTGCCACCGGTTCTTCAAAGGAACACACCGAGTCTTCGCTGGAGATGTGCGGCAGCGAGGTGCAGAAAGGTAACGCTCCCGAAGAGCGCAAGCTCTCACGCCTGTTCCGCCGCCCCGAGGTGACTCGACTTGTAAAGAAATCAAACGACTTCGGTGCCGGTGGCGTCAGCGTGGCAATCGGTGAACTCACTGACGGTCTCGACATTTACCTCGACCGCGTCACTACCAAATATGACGGACTCAATGCCACTGAGTTGGCGATATCGGAGAGTCAGGAGCGCATGTCGGTGGTTGTCGAGGCAAAGGATATGGAGGAATTCATGAGACATTGCGCTGAGGAGAATATCGAGGTGCGTCATGTGGCCGACGTCACCGACTCGGGCCGTATGCGCCTCTACCGCGACGGCAAGATTGTGGCCGATCTCAAGCGTGAGTTTATCGATTCAGCCGGTGCGCCTCACTTCGCCAATGCAGTCATCTCGGCTGTGGAAGACCGCAACCCGTTTGTGCGCGAGGTAAAAGGTGCTGATTTCGACGAGAAATTCGTCAACAACCTGCTCGACCCCAACGTCACCTCACAGCGAGGCTTGATAGAGATGTTCGACTCCACCATCGGTGCCACCACTGTGCTCATGCCATTTGGCGGACGCACCAACGGCACTGAGACTCAGGTGAGTGTGCAAAAATTCCCTGTGGGCCCGCATTTCACCAATACAGCCAGCATGATGGCATGGGGCTTCAATCCCTACATCACGGAGTGGAGCCCCTATCACGGAGCTGCTTACGCAGTGGTGGAAGCTGTGGCAAAGGCTGTTGCCGCCGGTGCCGACTACAGCGGTATGCGCTTCTCATATCAGGAATATTTCGAGCGCATGCACAATGCCAATTCGTGGGGTAAGCCCTTGGCGGCTTTGCTCGGCGCATTGCGTATGCAGAAAGAACTCGGTCTCCCTTCGATTGGCGGTAAGGACTCGATGAGCGGCACATTCGGTGAGATAAGCGTACCCCCGACACTGATTGCGTTCGGAGTGGCTACGGTGGATGCCCGTGATGTGATAAGCCCTGACTTCAAGAAAGCCGGCCACGGACTGTACTTGGTAAAACATAAACCGCTTGCTTCAGGTATGCCCGACACAGAGGTTCTTGCCAAACAGTGGGAGGCAGTGCACCGCGAAATCAAGGCCGGCAACATCCGTGCGGCATATGCTTTAGGTTTCGGCGGTTTGGCCGAGGCATTGGTCAAGATGTCGCTCGGCAACGAGATTGGTGTGGATGTATCATACGATAAGGATCGCATGTTCGACACAATGCCCGGTTCGATTGTAGTGGAGGCAGCAGAGCCTATCGACGTGCCGGGAGTGGAATTTATCGGCTATACCATAGAGGAGCCGGTAGTGATGGTGGAGCACCACAAGTTCCCAATCTCAGAGCTTGCAGCCAAGGTGAGCGAGCGTCATGCAGAGGTATTCCCCGATAAGGCCGATACAGAAGGCCGGGTGGCTGACGCAAGCTGCGACCGCAAGCCCGCGCCCTATGAGGGTGAGGCAGTGGAACACCCGGTGGTGTATCTCCCCGTATTCCCCGGCACCAACTGCGATTACGACATGCAGGCAGCCTTTGTAAACGAAGGTGCTGAGGTTCGTACAAGCGTATTCCGCAACCTGTCGGCCGGCGACATAGCAGACTCATGCCGCGAAATGGCTGAGCATATCGACAACTGCCATATCCTGGCAATCAGCGGAGGTTTCTCTGCCGCCGACGAACCTGATGGATCCGGTAAGTTCATCGCCACTGTCCTTCTCAACGCAGAGGTAAAAGCCGCAGTTGAGCGTCTTATGGCACGCGGAGGCTTGATACTCGGCATATGCAACGGTTTCCAGGCTCTTGTCAAGTCAGGCCTGCTGCCGTTTGGCAAGATTGGCGAACTCACGCCTGACTCGCCGACACTCTTCCGCAACGACATAAACCGTCACATCTCGCAGATTGCGGTGACACGTGTAGGCACAGTGGCTTCACCCTGGCTTGACGGCTTTACCGTGGGGCAGCTCCACTCGGTGGCAATGTCGCATGGTGAGGGCAAGTTTACCGCCGATGAGAAAATGCTGAAGACTCTCATCGACAACGGTCAGATTGCATTCCAGTATACTGATCCGGCCACAGGCCACGCCACCATGCAATCACCGATGAACCCCAACGGCTCGACATATGCAATAGAGGGTATAATATCGCCCGACGGACGCATACTCGGCAAGATGGGTCACTCGGAGCGTTATCGCGAAGGATTGATGAAGAACGTCAGCGGCGACAAACGCCAGAACCTGTTTGGCAACGCTGTGAGATATTTCCGTAAAAAATAAAACACATAATATATAATGGCAAAGAGTTATGAGGCTTCAGGTGTGAACCTTGAAGCCGGATATGAGGTGGTGAGCCGCATCAAGAAGCATGTGGCAAGCACCAAGCGCAATGGTTGCATGGGAGGCATAGGGGCCTTCGGCGGCATGTTTGACCTCGGGTCGTTGGGTTACAAGCATCCGATTTTGGTGAGCGGCACAGATGGTGTCGGCACCAAGCTGAAGATTGCATTTGAACTCGACAAGCATGACACTATCGGCATAGATGCCGTGGCAATGTGCGTCAACGATGTGCTGGCACAGGGTGCTGAGCCGCTGCTCTTCCTCGACTATGTGGCCGTGGGTCACAACCGTCCGGAGGTGGTGGAAGCAATCGTATCGGGAGTGGCAGAAGGTTGCCGTCAGGCCGGATGTGCCTTGGTAGGCGGTGAGACTGCCGAGATGCCCGGCATGTATGCCCCTGAAGATTACGATATAGCCGGCTTTACGGTTGGTGCTGTGGAAAAGGACAACCTTATCGACGGCACCAAAGTGGCCGAGGGGGATGTGCTCGTGGCCCTTCCCTCTACCGGCGTGCACAGCAACGGCTTTTCGCTCGTGCGTAAGATTGTGGCTGATGCAGGGCTCGACCTCCATGCCAAATATGAGGAAACCGGCAACAAGACTCTCGGCGAAATGCTGCTTACTCCCACTGCCATCTATGTAAAGCCTGTGCTTGCAGCCATGCAGGAGGTGGATGTGCACGGTGTGGCGCATATCACCGGTGGTGGCTTCGACGAGAATATACCACGTATACTCAGCGAGGGTCTCGGCGTAGAAGTTAAAGAGGGTAGCTGGGAGATTCTCCCGGTGTTCCGCTTGCTCGAGAAGTATGGCAAGGTGCCTCACCGCGAGATGTTCAATATCTTCAACATGGGTGTGGGCATGGTGCTCGCAGTCAGTGCCGCCGATGCCGACAAGACAGTCGAGAGCCTCAAGGCTTCGGGTGTCGATGCCAAAGTAATCGGCAAGGTGGTGAAAGGTAACGGAGTTACAATCTTATAAAATCTGTAAAATGAAAGCTTTAATAAGCGTAAGTGATAAAAGAGGAGTGCTCGACTTTGCGAAAGCACTCAAGGATATGGGATGGGATATCATAGCCACCGGTGGCACAATGAAGATGCTCGAGGAGGGTGGCGTGCCGGTAATCGGTATAAGCGACATCACCGGTTTCCCGGAGATTTGCGGAGGCCGTGTCAAGACACTGCACCCCAAGGTGCATGGTGCGCTTCTCGGTCGTCGTGACAACGAGGGCGACATGGCACAGCTTGCCGAGAACGGCATTGGCCTTATCGACCTTGTATGCGTGAATCTCTATCCGTTTGAGGCAACGATAGCCAAGCCCGATGTGACTCTGGCCGATGCCATCGAGAATATCGACATAGGTGGCCCCTCGATGCTCCGCTCCGCGGCTAAGAACTGCAAGAGCGTGACAGTTGTGTGTGAGCCTGACGATTATGCTACAGTGCTCGATGAGATTCGTGCCAACGGCAACACTACCGAGGCCACTCGCCTCAAGCTCTCGGCCAAGGCTTATACCCACACTGCGCTCTATGATAGCCATATCGCAGAGTATATGCGCAAGCAGGCCGGCCTGCCCGAGAAACTTTTCATCGCCATGGATGAGGTGCAGACCTTGCGTTACGGCGAGAACCCGCATCAGGAGGCCAAGTTCTACCACACCGCGCGCGAATATTCATACAGCGTGGCGACTGCCCGTCAGATTCAGGGTAAGGAGCTTAGCTACAACAATATCCAGGATGCCAACGCCGCGCTTGAGATTGTCAGCGAATTCTCCGAGCCGTTCTGCGTCGGCCTGAAGCATATGAACCCTTGCGGCGCTGCCGTGGGTGCAGATGTGCTCGATGCCTGGACACGTGCCTATGAGGCCGACAAGGTGAGCATCTATGGTGGCATAGTGGCTTTCAACCGCGAGGTTAATGCAGAGACAGCACTTGCCATGAAGCCCCTCTTCCTTGAGATTGTGATGGCCCCCTCTTATACCGACGAGGCCCTCGAGATATTCTCCAAGAAGAAAAATCTCCGCGTGCTTGTGGTCAAGATGGAGGAGAAGGGAGAGAAACGTCCGAAATATGTGGGAGTCACAGGAGGAATGCTCGTGCAGGATGCCGACACGACCACTGTCGATGTTAAAGATGAGATGACAGTCACTGAGCGCCACGCAGATGCACGCGAACTTGCTGACATGGACTTCGGCTGGAAGATTGTGAAGCATGTTAAGTCTAACGCCATTGTGGTGGTGAAAGATGGTGCTACGCTTGGCGTCGGAGCCGGCCAGATGAACCGTGTCGGTTCTGCGGAGATAGCCCTCGAGGAGGCAAAGGCAGCAGGTGCCACCGAAGGCCTTGTGCTTGCCAGCGACGGCTTCCTCCCATTTGGTGACACTGTGGAACTTGCTTCTAAATATGGTGTTACGGCAATCGTGCAGCCGGGCGGCAGTATCCGCGACCAGGAGTCTATCGACAAGGCCAACGAAATCGGCATTGCCATGCTATTCACCGGCATGCGTCACTTCAAACATTGATAACCTGCCTGTTACCAAGATTTTATGAAGAAAGTACTCGTAATAGGAGGCGGCGGACGTTGCCACGCCATAGCGGATGCTCTGGCACGTTCACCCAAGGTAGATAAGATATATTGTGCTCCCGGCAATGCCGGCATAGAGGCACAGGCTGAATGTGTGCCTCTGCCCGTGTCAGATGTAGAGGGACTCAAGGAGTTTGCCCTGGCTAATGGTATTGACCTTACTGTGGTTGGGCCTGAGGCTTCGCTTGCCGTTGGTATAGTCGATGAGTTCCGCAAGGCGGGTCTGAAGATTTTCGGACCCACCAAGTCTGCGGCACGCATAGAGAGTTCCAAGGAGTTTGCCAAAGACCTGATGGCGCGTCACGACGTGCCTACGGCGGCCTACAAGACCTTCGACAACTTCGATGAGGCACTCGCCTATGTGAAGGCAGGTCCGATACCGGTAGTGATAAAATATGATGGACTCGCCGCCGGCAAGGGAGTAGTGGTGGCCCTCACACTGAGAGAGGCCGAAGATGCACTGCGCGACATGCTGCTTGATGAGGCCTTCGGCAAGGGTAGGGTAGTGATCGAGGAATTTCTCGATGGTCCGGAGTTTTCGTTCATGTGTATCGTGAACGGAAGCAAACTCTATCCGCTCGACATAGCGCGCGACCATAAGCGGGCTTATGATAAGGATGCCGGACCCAACACCGGCGGTATGGGTGCATATTCACCCGTGCCTTTCGTGACTCCGGAGATTCGTGAGACTGCGCTTCGCACAGTGCTCCAGCCCGTGGCCGATGCCATGGTGGAGGAGGGTAACCCGTTTACCGGTGTGCTTTATGGCGGTCTTATTCTGCACAAGGGCACTCCCAAGGTGATTGAGTTCAATGCGCGTTTCGGTGACCCTGAGACAGAGGTGGTGCTCCCGCGACTCAAGAGCGACTTCTACGAACTCATCGATGCAGCCGTAGATGGCCGTGACTTTGAGACTGAATGGTCTGACTCATCGGTGCTCGGCGTTGTGATGGCTTCCAAGGGTTATCCCGGCAAGTATGAGAAAGGCTTCACCATAAAGGGACTTGACAAGATAGATGGCAAGGTGTATCATATGGGCACAGCCATGCGCGACGGCAAGGTGCTGACCGTGGGTGGCCGTGTGCTTATGGTGCTCGGCGAAGGCAAAAATCTCGCCGAAGCCCGCAAGAATGCCTATGCTGAAGTCAATAAAGTGGAATGCGATAATCTCTTCAACCGCTCCGATATCGGTGCAAAAGAGGCTTGATGACGCATTGACACAGTCGTAACAACCGAAAAATTTTTCACTATGATAATAAGCGGAAAAGATTTAGCGAAAAAAATCAAGGCTGATATCGCTGAGAAAGTGCCTGTGCTTGTGGAGAAATATGGCCGTGCGCCACACTTGGCAGTGATATTGGTGGGTGAGGATCCCGCCAGCCAGTCGTATGTGAAATCAAAGGGCAAGGATGCGGAACAGGTGGGCTACAAGAGCACCACAATCCGTATGCCGGAGTCGACAAGCGAGGAAGAACTCCTCGCCAAGATTGCGGAGCTGAATGCCGATGACACCGTAGACGGTGTGTTGGTGCAGCTTCCGGTGCCCAAGCATATCGACGAAGACCGTGTGATAGAGGCTATCTCCAACGATAAGGATGTGGATGGTTTCCATCCTGCCAATGTGGCTTCGCTCTGGCAGAAGCGTCCGTGTGTATATCCTTGCACCCCCAAGGGCATAATACGTATGCTCGATGAGGCAGGTGTGGATATAGCCGGTAAGGAGGCTGTGGTGATAGGCCGAAGTAACATCGTTGGTCTTCCTATGGCCAAGTTGCTGCTCGACCGTAATGCTACCGTCACCGTGGCGCATAGCCGCACCAAGAATCTTGCAGAGGTGACTCGTCGTGCCGACATCTTGGTGGCGGCCGTCGGTAAGCTTCGTATGGTTACAGCCGACATGGTGGCTCCCGGTGCGGTGGTGATAGATGTCGGTGTGAACCGCGACCCGGAGACCGGTAAGCTCGCCGGCGACGTGGACTATGATGCAGTCTGCGAGGTGGCGTCGGTAATCACCCCCGTGCCCGGAGGTGTAGGCCCGATGACACGTGCCTGCCTCATGGAGAACACACTCGAGTGCTACCTAAACCATATGCAAGGTAAATGACAAAGCAAAAGTCCTTAAAGTCCTTAAAGTCCTTAAAGTCTTTAAAGACCTTAAAGACCTTAAGGTCGCAGACTAAGTCTTAAAAACAACAAAACTACTAAAGAAACGTGATAGAGAGATATTCAAGGCCCCAGATGCGAGAGATCTGGACCGAACAGAATAAATTTAACGCCTACCTGAAAGTGGAGATTCTCTCGGCTGAGGCATGGCGTGAGCTTGGCGTGGTGCCGGCTGAAGATATCGACAAACTTTGGGCCAACGCCTCCTTCAACATTGACCGCATAAAGGAGATTGAACTCCAGACGCGTCACGACATAGTGGCTTTCACCCGCGCCGTGAGTGAGACACTCGGCGAGGAGCGCAAGTGGGTGCACTACGGTCTCACCTCAACCGACGTGGTGGATACGGCCAACGGCTATCTGCTCAAACAGGCCAACGACATACTTCGCGAAGATCTTGAGAAATTTGTGGAGATGCTCAAGAGCCAGGCCCTTAAATATAAATATGTGCCTTGCATCGGACGTACTCACGGTATCCACGCCGACATCACTTCGTTCGGCCTGAAGTGGGTGCTCTGGTTTGCTGAGATGCAGCGCAACATCAAGCGTTTTGAGGCTGCCGCACGCGGTGTGGAAGTCGGCAAGATTTCGGGTGCTGTAGGTAACTTCGCAAATATTCCACCTTTCGTGCAGGACTATGTGTGCGAGAAACTCGGCATAGACAGTGCTGATGTCTCCACTCAGGTGATTCAGCGCGACCGCCACGCTTACTATCTTGCTACTATAGCTGTTATCGGCGCATCGATTGAGCAGATGGCTATGGAGGTGCGCGGACTTCAGCGCACAGAGGTGCATGAGGTGGAGGAAGCTTTTGGCAAAGGCCAGAAGGGTTCAAGCGCAATGCCTCACAAGCGTAACCCCATCGGCTCGGAGAATATGTGCGGTTGCGCACGCGTGCTGCGCGGCTATATGGCCACCGCATACGAGAATGTGGCTCTTTGGCACGAACGCGACATATCGCACTCAGCCACAGAACGTATCATACTGCCCGATGCCACCATGCTGCTCGACTATATGCTCAACCGTATGATGAATATCCTCGGCAACCTCACAGTGTTCCAGGACAAGATGATGCAGGATATCTACCTCACCAATGGTGTTATCTTCGCGCAGCGTGTCATGAACGCTTTGATTGGCAAAGGCTTCGCCCGCGAGAAAGCATACGACACGGTGCAGCCTGTGGCAATGGCGGCAATGGCCAATAACCTCCCCTACAAAGACCTCTTGAAAGAGAACGAGGTGATCAAAGAGACCCTTACAGAGGAGGAACTCGAAGCCTGCTTCACGCTCGACTACTACCTGAAAAACGTAGATTATATCTACGACAGAAATGGTATAAAATAAGTTGGGAAGTCCTTAAAGACCCTAAAGACCTTAAAGACCTTAAGGATTCCCTCCAACTAAAAAACTAAAAAAAACTAAAAAACTAAGATATGTCAGAAACACTTGTAGTTGTCGGCTCGCAGTGGGGCGATGAAGGCAAAGGTAAGATCACAGATTACTTTGCTACGCGTGCCGACATGGTGGTGCGCTATCAGGGTGGCAATAATGCCGGCCACACTGTGGTGTTTGGCGGCAACAAATATTCGCTGCAAAGCATCCCTTCGGGTATTTTCAATCCGAAGACGGTCAATGTGATGGGCAATGGCATGGTGGTTAATCCGGTGTCGGTGATCGCCGAACTCGAGAAACTTCACGACCGTGGCATCACAGACTATCAGCTTTTCATCAGCACACGTGCTGCAATGGTTATGCCTTGGCACTCGGTGCTCGACGGTGCCTATGAGGCCGGTCTCGGCAACGCCCTTATCGGCACCACCAAGAAGGGTATCGGCCCGGCATACAGCGATAAGTACAGCCGCATAGGTCTTCGCATGGGCGACCTGCTCGAACCTGACTACTTCCGCGAGCGTCTTGACGCTGCTTTAGCAGTGAAAAACCGTGAGCTCGAGATGCTCGGACTGCCCACATTCGATCCTCAGCAGGTTTTCGATCAGTATATGGAGCTTGCCAAAGTGCTTGGTCCTATGATTACTGACACGTCGCGCATGGTCAATGATGCTCTCAACACACCTGATAAGCGTGTGCTCTTTGAGGGAGCACAGGGCATGATGCTCTGCATAGAGCATGGCACATATCCATATGTCACATCATCGAGTCCCTCTGCATCATCGGTGCCCGTTGGTGCCGGCATTGCCCCCAAGTGGGTGCGCAACGCCATCGGAGTGGCAAAGGCTTATTGCACGCGTGTCGGTTCTGGTCCGTTCCCCACGGAACTTTTCGATGAGATTGGCGACGGCATACGCGAGCGTGGCCATGAATACGGCACTGTGACGGGTCGTCCGCGCCGCATCGGTTGGTTTGATGCCGTGGTGGGTCGCTACACAGCCGAACTAGGTGGTCTGAGTCACTGGGCAGTTATGCTTCTCGACGTGCTCTCCGGTCTTGACACGATTAAAATCTGTGTGGCCTACGATCTCGACGGCAAGCAGATCCAGAGCCCGCCGAGCACTATAGCATCGCTGGCTCGTTGCAAGCCCGTGTATATCGAGATGCCCGGATGGACAGAAGATATCACCGGAATCAAGGAGTTCGACAAGCTCCCCGAGAATGCAAAGGCATACGTGCGTAAGCTCGAAGAGGTGACAGGAGTGCCTGTAGGCATGATTTCGGTTGGCCCCGACCGCGAGCAGACAATCATCGTGGATCCCGAACTCAATAATTTCTAAAAAAATCGTATCATCATATGTCATTTATAACAGAAAAAATTTGTCAGGAAGGCATTACCTTCGACGATGTGCTTCTCGTGCCGGCATTCAGCAACGTCACACCCGACAAGGTGACACTCGGCACCCGTTTCTCACGCAATATCACGCTCAACATCCCTGTGGTGTCTGCGGCAATGGACACGGTGACCGAAGCTCCACTCGCTATCACAATAGCTCGTGAGGGCGGTATCGGTGTGATACACAAGAATATGTCGATAGCGGCACAGGCTGCACAGGTGCGCAAGGTGAAACGTGCTGACTCCGGCATGATATACGACCCCGTCACCATCACCAAAGACCAGACAGTGGCCGATGCTCTCCGTCTCATGAAGGAGAATCGTATCGGAGGAATACCTGTGATCGACGATGAGCACCGGCTGATCGGTATAGTGACCAACCGTGACCTCCGCTTCCAGAAAGATATGTCGCTTGCCGTAAGTGAGGTTATGACTTCTGAAAATCTCATAACCACACATGATGCCAACCTTGAGGATGCTGCCCAGATTCTTCTTAACAACAAGATTGAGAAGCTCCCTGTGGTTGATGACGACAATAAGCTCATTGGCCTTATCACTTATCGCGACATCACCAAGATTCGAGAGTTCCCGAACGCTTGTAAGGACTCAAAGGGTCGTCTTCGCGTAGCTGCCGGTGTCGGTGTGACCAAGGATACACTCGAGCGAGTTAAGGCACTCGTTGAGAATGGTGTTGACGCTGTGGTGATCGATACCGCACATGGTCATTCAGCCAACGTAGTTCGCACCCTAAAGGCCGTTAAGGAGGCTTTCCCGCAGATCGATGTTGTGGTAGGTAATATCGCTACTGCCGAGGCTGCTGAGTTTCTTGTGGAGGCCGGCGCCGACGGCATTAAGGTCGGTATCGGCCCCGGCTCAATCTGCACCACACGTATCGTGGCCGGTGTGGGTGTGCCGCAGCTTACAGCCATCTACGATGCAGCCACGGCAGCCCACAGGCATGGAGTGCCTGTTATTGCTGACGGTGGTCTCCGTTATTCGGGTGATGTGGTCAAGGCCCTTGCAGCCGGTGGCGACTGCGTGATGATGGGTTCCATGCTTGCCGGTGTGGAGGAATCTCCGGGTGAGACTATCATATACAATGGACGTAAGTTCAAATCGTATCGCGGCATGGGTTCTGTAGAGGCTATGGCTGCCGGCTCCAAAGACCGCTACTTCCAGGGAGAGCAGATGGACAGCAACAAGTTCGTGCCGGAAGGTATCGTGGCCCGTGTGCCTTACAAGGGCACTCTCGGCGAGACTGTATATCAGCTCATCGGCGGTTTGCGTTCAGGCATGGGTTACTGCGGTGCCCCCGACATCGATACGCTCCACAACGCCAAGTTCGTGCGAATCACCTCGGCCGGAGTCAAGGAGAACCATCCTCATGATGTGACTATCACCAAGGAGGCTCCCAACTACTCTCCGGGCAACTGATACAAAACGATGATAAAATCATCATGACATTATGACAATATGACAATATGTCATGATGAAACAACCAAAAGAAAAAATGGAAAAAATACTGATAATAGATTTCGGGTCGCAATACACGCAGCTCATAGCGCGTAGGGTGCGTGAGCTCAACGTGTACTGTGAGATTCACCCGTTCAATCACTTTCCCGAGCCTGATGCTGACGTTAAGGGAGTGATTCTATCGGGCAGCCCGGCTTCGGTGCGCGACGAAGGTTCGCCCCGTATCGATCTCTCGGCCATAAAGGGTAAGCTGCCGCTTCTCGGTGTATGCTACGGCGCACAGCTCCTCGCCTATGAGTTTGGCGGCGATGTGACACCGGCACCGAGCCGCGAGTATGGTCGCGCCATGCTCACAGTCGTGGCTCCCGAAGACCCGCTGATGCAGGGTCTCCCTTCGCCCACGCAGGTATGGATGTCGCATGGCGACACTATCACCGGCACGCCGGCCAACTACGAGATAATCGGATCTACCGACAACGTCCGTGTCGCTGCATATCACATCGGCGGCGAGATGACCTGGGGTATACAGTTCCATCCTGAGGTATTCCACAGCACCGACGGTCCGAAGTTGCTCTCCAATTTCGTGCTCGGCATATGCGGATGCTCCGGCACTTGGAGTCCGGCATCTTTTATAGAGACCACCGTAGCCGAACTCAAGGCCAAACTTGGCGACGACAAGGTGATACTTGGTCTTTCGGGGGGTGTTGACTCCACAGTGGCTGCTGTGCTTCTTCATAAGGCCATCGGGCAGAACCTGCACTGTATCTTCGTTAACAATGGCCTTTTGCGTGCCAACGAATTTGACGATGTGCTTGCCCAATACAAGGGTATGGGTCTAAACGTGCGCGGTGTGGATGCTTCCGAGCGATTCTATGCTGACCTCAAGGGAGTGACCGATCCTGAGCAGAAACGTAAGATTATAGGTCGCGACTTTGTGGAGGTGTTCAACGCCGAAGCTAAGAAAGTGGAAGGTGCAAGCTGGCTTGGTCAGGGCACCATCTATCCCGACGTTATAGAGAGCTGCTCAGTGAAGGGCCCGTCTGCCACCATCAAATCTCACCACAACGTGGGCGGTCTCCCCAAGGAGATGAACCTTCAGCTCGTGGAGCCGTTGCGCCTGCTCTTTAAGGACGAAGTGCGCAGGGTAGGTCGTGCGCTTGGCATCGACGACATGCTGCTTGGCCGCCACCCCTTCCCCGGTCCGGGTCTCGGCATCCGCATCCTGGGCGAGGTTACCGGTGAGAAAGTGCGTGTGCTCCAGCAGGCCGACAAGATATTTATCGACAACCTGCGCGAGTCCGGATGGTACGATAAGGTGTGGCAAGCCGGCGTGATGCTCCTCCCGGTGCAGAGTGTGGGTGTGATGGGCGATGAGAGAACTTACGAAAGTTGCTGTGCCCTGCGTGCGGTGATCTCTACCGACGGCATGACAGCCGACTGGGTGCATCTTCCCTACGAACTCCTTGCCAAGGTGAGCAACGAGATCATCAACAAGGTGCGCGGCATAAACCGCGTAGTCTATGATATCTCCTCAAAACCACCGGCAACAATCGAGTGGGAGTGATTCAAAATTCGAAAGTGCGGTGCGAGCGACTCGTGCCGCACTTTTTTAATGGGCATTTCCAAACGTATTTTCAGGCTTGCCGTTAACTTTTGAAGTGAAAATGGTCGATAAGTTGTCTATTTGAATAATTTATTGTAAATTTGCACTTTCTAATAGGCCACTTTACTTGTGTCCTTTAAGTACCCGGTCAGATTATACGTTTGGAAATAACGGTCTCAATATGTCGGCACTTGTTGGAAGATGTGTCAGTACCTGAAATGAGCAGATATTTGTGTGATTGACCGGAGTCCGTAAATCAACAGGCAACTTGTTATCATATCAAGAACGAGGGAAAATAGATGGAAATAAGGATAACGAATTATTTTGTGTGTGTGATGCTGTCGGTTGTCATAGCCGGGATTATCATACCAAGCATCATGACCATAGCATTCAGGCGCAGGCTCTTTGATGAGCAGGATGAGCGCAAGATTCATAAGGGTGCCGTGCCACGCTTGGGCGGCATATCTTTCTTGCCTTCGCTGATATTTTCACTGTGCGTTGTGGTGGGGATTAATATACGCTTTCAGGTCGGTGGAATAGAGTCAATGCTTGTTTCACCGATTGTGTCGGTGTTCTTTTTGCTATGTGCGTTGATGCTCATGTATTTGGTGGGTATGGCCGATGACCTTGTGGGGGTGCGGTAT
>CAJUIJ010000014.1:20032-26355 GCA_910586175.1 uncultured Muribaculaceae bacterium
TTCAGGTTGTGGCGGGAGTCCTGATTATAATGTCGGGAACATGGGCCAGCGACCTGTATGGATTCATGTGGCTTCAGGATATACCTACGCTTGCCGGATGGATACTCACCATATTCCTGCTTTTGGCCATAATAAACGCGATCAACCTTATTGACGGCATAGACGGTCTCGCGTCCGGACTCAGCATCATAGCCCTGATTTTTTACAGCTACCTCTTCTTTTTGGCCGGCGACTATATATATTCGTTCCTGGCCGGTGCAACATTGGGCACACTTATTCCGTTCTTTTACTACAACGTGTTCGGCTCAGCCGAGCGTCATAACAAGATATTCATGGGCGATACAGGGTCGCTGACCATCGGCACGATACTCTCTTTCCTGTCGGTCAAGACTCTCGAACTCGGCAGTGACCATATGGGTTCGGGTGAAAATATGTTTGTGTTGGCGTTCGTGCCTGTCATGATACCATGTCTTGATGTGGCAAGGGTCTTCCTGCACCGCATCAAGAGGGGCAAGAACCCCTTCTTGCCCGACAAGTGCCACATACACCACAAGCTGCTTGCCCTTGGCTTCAGACAATGGCAGGCACTTATCACAATCCTTGTGGTGGATGTATGCTTCATCATGCTGAACATGGTGCTCTCTCCTTACATGAACCCGACGGTTCTCATAGCGATTGACATCGCATTGTATGCGCTGCTCAATGTCTTGCTCACGGCAATGATCAGGCGGCGCGAATGTAAACTACACACCTGTTTATACGAATAATTTGAGCAATATATCACGATGAAGAAATTACCAATTGCCATGCTGATGGCAACGGTCGGGGCCGGATTCCTGCTCACCGGATGCGGCACTCCGAAAAACATCACTTATTTCCAGAATGAAGAGTCTATAGTGCAGATGGCACAGGCTAACCCCATAAAGCTTAAAGCAGACGACAAGCTCTCGATTGTAGTCAAGTCGAAAGACCCTGCCGTAAGCGACCTTTTCAACTTAGGCATATACACCAGCCGTTACGGCACCAATGGTGCGCAGGTGATTTCAGGCAGCCAGGTCAAGTCGTTCCGTCCGGGTAGCAACGACGGTGTGTCGTATTATACCGTGGACCCGCAGGGCTGCATCGACTTTCCGGTGCTCGGCTCGCTCAAGGTAGCCGGTATGACTCGCTCGGAGCTTTCAGGATTCATAAAGGGAGAGCTTATGGGCCGCGAACTCGTGAAAGATCCTACGGTGACTGTGGAGTTTGTCAATACAGGAATCAACGTGATGGGTGAGGTGATGACACCGGGTCGTTATGACATAAACCGTGATCATCTCACTGTGCTCGATGCCCTTTCGCTCGCCGGAGACCTCACGATAAACGGCCGTCGCGAAAACGTGAAAGTGCTCCGTGAGGAGAATGGTCAGACCAAAGTGTATACGCTCGACCTCACAGACCTCAACAAGCTGGTTAAGTCGCCCGCATACTCATTGCAGCAGAACGATGTGGTTTATGTGGAACCTAATGACTTCCGCAAGCGTCAGACCACAGTGAACGGTAACAATGCGCTCAGCACCGGATTCTGGATTTCGGTGGCTTCGCTCATTACATCGGCAGTCACCACGATAGGTGTCTTCGTAAACAAATAATCTTAGTTTAAACAACTTCAATAAGACCACAGGCGTAAAGCTAATATGGAAAACAACAATACTGTCACCGACAATGCCACGATGCAGGAGAAAGTGACACTTCAGAAATTTCTTAACGCGTGCAAGAAAAGGTGGGTGTGGTTCTTGCTCTCTGTGATTTTCTTCACCGGCATAGGCACGTTCTATGCATTGCGTCAACAACCTATCTACCTGCGCTCCATGTCGGTGCTGATACAAGATGAGGATTCGGGAGGCACAAGCGCCATTGCAAACTCGTTCGCTTCGCTCGGATTTGGCGGCGGTGCCAACAATGTGTATAATGAAATGCTGACATTCATGTCGCCTGCCGTTATGATGCAGGTGGTCAAGAACCTTGACCTTGACATGAGCTATACGAAAAAGGGTTTTCCACACGGCACCACGCTCTATGGTTCAAATCTCCCCTTTACTGTGGAGTTTCTTGACCTTGACCCGATGATCGGTGGCCAATTTATAGCAGAGATGTCTCCCGATGGCAAGATGAAGCTCAAAAAGTTTATCTTGCGTACTCCTGAAGGCAAGGAGAAACTCGATGGCGAGGTGATGGTGCCTACACGTTTCCGCACCGTCAAGACTCCGCTCGGCAAGGTGACGTTCCATCCCAATCCTAAATTCAGCGGAGAGCCATACGATGAAGTGGAGAAGATAGTGGTGCGCCGTGATGGTGTGCTTTCCACAACAGAAGCCTACACCGAGGCCCTCAAGGTGGAAATCGCCGACCGTGATGCACAGGTCATAAATCTCAGCATAAAGGATGTGTCGACCGAGCGTGCCGACGATGTGCTTAATATGGTTCTCGATGTCTACACCAAAGACTGGATGGCCGACAAGGAGCGTGTGTCGCAGGCAACGTCCGACTTCATAGACCACCGCCTTGACCTGCTCGTAGGTGAACTCGGCAGCGTGGACAACAACATAGCCGATTTCAAGAAAAACAAGCTTACCCCTGACCTTGTGGAGGCCGGAAAGCTAAATATGACCACCACACGCGACATAGATAACCAGCTGCTCGAGACTTCGACCATGCTGAGCATGTCGCGATACATCGCCGAATATGTAAACAATCCGGCCAACGATATGAAGGTGATTCCGGTAAATACCATCGGCACCAGCTCGCAGCTTGAGGCTCAGATTGTGAAATATAACGAGCTGCTTATGGCCCGCGACAACCTTGTGGCCAGCTCTTCAGTCAACAACCCGCTTGTGCTCGACTATGATGCGCAGCTGAAAGGACTCCACGCGGCGATTGCACGTGCTCTCAACAATGAGGTGGTAAATCTGACCAATAGCGTCAATTCTTTGCAGTCGGCCAAGGGAGAACTCAAAGGTCAGCTCGCCGAAGGTCCGGAGATGGCAAAGTATCTCCGCACAGAGGAACGCCAGCAGAAAATCAAGGAGCAGCTCTATCTCTACCTCTTGCAGAAGCGTGAGGAGAATCAGCTCTCCAAGACATTTACCAACGACAAGACCCGCGTCATCACCCCGCCGATGGGTTCCGTGAGACCTATCGCACCCAAGAAGAAACTGATTATATTGATGTCGTTCATCTTCGGGCTTGTGCTACCCGGCGGCATAGTGTATCTGCAAGTGGCGGGCGACAACAAGGTGCGTTCTCGCAAAGACCTTGAGCGTATGTCTATTCCGATGCTCGGTGAGATCCCGCTGGTGGGCAAGAATAAAAACAAAGTCATGGGCCTGTTTGCCAAGAAGAAAAATCAAGGTGAGCTCGAGCAGATGTCTGTACTTGTGAAGAGTGGCAGCCGCGACATGATAAACGAGGCATTCCGCATAGTGCGAGGCAACCTCGACTTCATGACTCACCGTAAGAAGCATCAGGTCATCATGATTACCTCGTTCAATCCCGGCAGCGGCAAGTCGTTTGTATCTTACAACCTTTGTGCATCGTTCGCCCTGAAGGGTAACAGTGTGTTGCTTATTGACGGAGACCTCCGCCATGGCTCCACTTCTCAATATGTGGGTATGCCCTCCAAGGGTATCACATCATATCTCACAGGCAACGCCGACGATTGGCGAAAGTTTGTTGTGCCGGTCAAGGATCAGCCGGGCTTCAGTGTGCTCCCCATCGGACACCGTCCCCCCAACCCCGCAGAGATACTCGACAGCGATGAGATGCGCGCACTCGTTAATGCCGCCCGCGACGAATACGACTATGTGGTGATAGACTGCCCGCCGATCGATGTGGTGGTGGATACACAGATTATAGGCGCATTGGTCGACCGTACTATCTTCGTGGTGCGTGCCGGTCTGCTTGAGAAGGCTGCTCTCCCCGATATCGAACAAATCTACGATTCCGGTCGTTTCAAGAATATCACTGTGCTGCTTAACGGCATTGACACTCACTTCAGCGTGTATGGTGGCGGAAGCACTTACTACAGCACGGGAGTCTGATTCAATTAATAATTAATAGTTAATAATTAATAATTGGGCTGCCTGTTTGCACAGCTAAAACTCAACAACTCAAAACTCAATAACTCACGTAAATGAATCTTTGGCCTTTCAAATCGGTTGACAAACTGGAGAATTCGGGCATGCTTGATGGCTATGTGGATTGGCATTCACACATTTTGCCGGGAGTCGACGATGGTATCCGCACGATGGATGAGTCGCTCGACACGCTTAAGGCATTCGAGGACCATGGAGTCCGTAAGGTGTGGCTTACCCCTCACGTCATGGAGGATTGTCCAAATACCACTGAGCGTTTGCGTGAGAGATTTGATGATTTGAGACAGGCTTACAAGGGGAATATGCAATTGGCCCTCGCCTCGGAGAATATGCTTGACTCCCTATTTGAGGAGCGTCTGCAGGCCAAGGATTTCCTCCCTATTGGCGAGAACGGTGAGTATCTGCTCGTAGAGACCTCATATGTCAACCCTCCATATGGCATGGAGGATATGATAGACGGCATATTCAACATCGGTCTGATTCCAATCCTTGCGCATCCGGAGCGTTATCGCTACATGAACGAGGATGATTATCTGAAATGGAAGGAGAAGGGGGTTCTTTTCCAGTCCAATTTCATATCGATTGTAGGAGGCTATGGGGAGACCGCACGCAAGAAACTGGAGTGGCTGCTGAAGCAGAATATGGTGGATCTCATCGGTTCTGACATACACCGCAAGTTTGTGTTCGATCACATCATAGCCAAAAGCCCGAAGCGCAAGGACGCGCTCACAGCACTCGTCGACGTGGCACACAATCCCAAGATAAATTAACTAAGAGGATTATATTCAGAGACAGTGGTTTGGCATAACCACTTCTCCGGCATATGTATATACAGTAAAAGCGGAGATGCTTCATTTGCATCTCCGCTTTTACTGTATAAGGGTGTTTGTTATATCACTACATTTACGATGCGTCCGGGCACCACGATTACCTTGCGTGGCTCCTTGCCGGCGAGCCATTTGGCGGCGTTTTCATCGGCGAGTGCTATCTTCTCCACTTCTGCCTTGTCGGCACCTGCGGGAGCCTCAATCATAAAGCGTGTCTTGCCGTTGAATGATACCGGGTATTTCACCGTATCTTCGGTCAGTGCACTCTCATCATAGGCAGGCCATTCGGCATCTACCACCGAGCCTTCATTGCCGAGACGGTGCCAGAACTCCTCTGCCATGTGGGGGGCGAATGGTGCTATGACTCGCGTTATCAAATCGAGTGCACGGCGGCTTGTGGATTTCTGCGAGGTCAGCTCGTTCAATGCAATCATGAAGGCCGATACGGAGGTGTTGTAAGAGAAATTCTCAATGTCACCGGTCACTTTCTTTATGAGCTTGTGTACGGTCTTTTTCTCCTCCTTGGTCATTTCTGTATCTTCGGCATAATTCACCTTATCGGCGAAGCCCCAGAGTTTCTTCAGGAAGCGGTTTACGCCATCTATACCGTTGGTGTCCCAAGGTTTGGACTGCTCCACCGGACCGAGGAACATTTCGTACAGACGCAGCGTGTCTGCACCGTAACGCTCCACAATGTCGTCAGGATTGACCACGTTGAACATTGACTTTGACATCTTCTCCACTGCGTAACCGCATACATACTTGCCGTCTTCGAGCACAAACTCGGCATCGGCATATTCCGGACGCCAAGCACGGAAGCGGTCAGTGTCGAGCACATCGTTGCTTACCATCGATATGTCAACGCGTATCGGTGTGGTATCGTACTCCTTGCGCAGGCCATGGCTCACGAATTTGTTGGTTCCCTTGATACGATACACGAAGTTGCTGCGGCCCTGTATCATGCCCTGGTTCACCAGCTTCTTGAACGGCTCGTTTTCAACCACGACGCCGAGGTCAAATAGGAACTTGTTCCAGAATCGCGAATAGATAAGGTGGCCGGTGGCATGCTCGGCGCCACCCACATAAAGGTCAACGTTGCGCCAATACCCGTCAGCCTCCTTGCTTACGAGCGCATTATCGTTGTGCGGGTCCATATAGCGCAAGTAATAAGCCGACGAACCGGCAAATCCGGGCATAGTGCAAACTTCCAGAGGATATCCCTCCTTGGAAGTCCAACCCTCAGCCCGAGCCAACGGAGGCTGCCCATCTTCAGTGGGCAGATAGCTCGACACAGCAGGTAGCAGCAGCGGCAGCTCGCTCTCGTCGAGCAGGTAAGCCACGCCATTTTTGTAATATATGGGGA
>CAJUIJ010000015.1:0-20257 GCA_910586175.1 uncultured Muribaculaceae bacterium
TTAATGTCACAATCCCGTTGCTTCTGTCGGCAGGCCGCAGCTTGGCTGCATATCGCCCCATGGAGCCTTGGCTCGTGATGTGATGATTGCAGCGCGACATAAGCAACAGGTCACACCAACCTTTGTCCGATTCGTTATTCCTGCATATCTCAATGTCATATCCAACAAGTGCAGGTATCAGATTATCTTCACACCACTCAGGCTCATCTGAAAAGAGAAAAATTTTAGTGCTGGGATTTATGCTTGCCACCAATTCGCAGCTTTGCCGGAAATATTCGATTGCAGCAGGCTGCCCATATGCTTCATGATATTTTGAAAGATCACCCCGCCTCACATGTAAAGCACATGCGCCGCGCTCCGAAGCTATCTTGTCTATCTCTTCAAATTTAGCACGATTCTCTTCATCAAGCACTTCTTTATTCACATAAAATATTTCGGTGAATACCGAGGCGAACATATCATCGGTTTCCTTAAAATATCCTTTGATATAACTCGGCGATTGGATTGCCTGCCACTGCGTGTCGTCAGCACGCTTAAGATATTCGTTATGATGCCGGAAAGCTATCTTGTATATCCTTTTGATGAAGCCATTTTTAAGCACAGGCAAATTAATAAGAGGAAAAGCTGTAAGCAAGTCAAAATTGCGACAGAATCGGCCATCTATATCCATCCCATCCTTGGCAAACCAATCAAGGTTGTACACGACTTTGAGACCTTGCGACTCGAGCATCTTCCCGGCCAGATAGAAGTGCATCTGCGAGCAGATACCTCCATCCATATTGAGCACAACCATATTGGGCAACAGCCTGAAACGCACGAGCTTTGCTGCAATACATGACACAATATATTTAATAGCTCTCTTTATCATCGTGTTGCTGACAATCTGCAAGCCGTGTTATGGAGTTCTTCCTTTATATGAAAATTATACGAGAACGCCTTTTAATCTAATCGTCGTTAATCTCCTCTTGAATTGTATAATTGTTGCGCAGTAACTTTATCAACATAACCATTACATGATTGGTGGCACGTGCAATTACCTGTTCGCGGTCACCCTTGAACTGTATCAACTCTGTGACGACCTTGTTGCCATATTTAGCAGCCATCCATACTGTGCCGACCGGCTTAAACTTGGTGCCTCCATCGGGGCCGGCTATTCCTGAGGTGGCAAGCGCACAATCGGAATGCATGAGCGCAGAGATGCCATTGGCCATATCCTCCACAACTTCACGGCTCACAGCCCCATAGCGCGAGAGGTTGGATCTTGATACATTAAGCACCTCGGCCTTGACATCGTTGCTGTAACTGACCACACTACCCAAATAATAGACTGACGAGCCAGGATTAGTCGTTATGCTGTGGGCTATGTTCCCGCCGGTGCAGCTCTCTGCCGTGCCTATCGTAAGCTCGCGTTCAGTAAGTAATTCTCCGAGCACCTGCGACACATTCTTATCTTCAATCGACACAAGTTCCTCACTGAACATGTCCATAAGTTGCTGCTGATATTTGTTGAGCTTGAACCTTATGAGGCCTATACCGCTGTTTGCGCCGGTAAGTGTTATCTTTGTAACAAGATTGTTGCTGTCGATTGTAATTTTAACAAATTCCGGCAGTTGAGACTCAAAGTGGCGCATGAGGTTGCGCAATTCGTCACGTGTATACCCATAAATCACCACATGCCTTGACTCCTTAGTCTGTTTATCCTTTGAAGAAGCTTGGGCGGCAGAGGCTGAGAAGCCCTGCGATAAGTGGTCGTTGGCCGTCGTTTTGTCAGCAGGTTTATTGGTGTCTTTTGGAGTCATGTTTTTCAGTTTTTTCAGATTGAAGTTCTTGCAAATGGAGGAAGCGACAAGTCGCTATATTCCTTGTTCTTATATTTAAACCAGCCGGCCATAGCCACCATGGCTGCATTGTCGGTAGTAAATTTTCTGGCAGGTATCCAAGCCTTTACTCCAAGTCGCGAACAAAGGTTGTCTACCGCATCCCTAACAGCCGAATTGGCTGACACACCTCCTCCTATAGCCACATGTTTTACACCGGTTTGTCGCACGGCAAGTTCAAGCTTATCGAGCAGTATGCGGACTACTGTAGCTTGAAGTGATGCACATAGGTCTGCTTTATTTTTCTCTATAAAATCGGGATCCTCTTTGAGAGCATCACGGAGAGTATAAAGAAAAGATGTCTTTAGACCACTGAAAGAATAGTCAAGGCCTGAAAGATGAGGGCGGCTGAATTTGAATTTCTTCGAATCACCGTCTTTGGCAAGCCTGTCAATGTGTGGACCTCCCGGGTAGGGTAGACCCAATACTTTTGCGCACTTGTCAAAAGCTTCACCTGCGGCATCGTCTATTGTTTGCCCCAATATTTCCATTTCATATGGAGAATTGACAAGAACTATCTGGGAGTTGCCTCCTGACACCAACAGACACAGATATGGGAATTCCGGAGTAGCATCATTCTCCGTCTCCTTAACGAAATGCGATAACACATGGCCATGAAGATGATTTACATCAATCAGGGGTATATCGAGTCCAATTGCCATACCCTTGGCAAACGATGTGCCGACGTGCAAAGATCCGAGTAGCCCGGGTCCTCGGGTATATGCAATAGCCGAGAGGTCAGAGGGGGTGATTCCGGCTTGACGCAGCGCTTCTGACACTGTGGGCACAATATTATGCTGGTGCATTCGCGAGGCGAGTTCGGGCACTACACCACCATATGCCTCGTGCACTGATTGGCTCGCGATAACATTGCTGAGCAGTATACCATCGGCAATTACTGCTGCCGATGTGTCATCGCACGATGATTCTATTCCGAGTATAATTTCTCTCATTAATCTGACCGCTTACTATAATGATTATACAAAATTAAGCATTCCGGCTATCAATTCAAAATTAACATGATTAAAAAATAACGAAAAAACGGCCATATCCAACAGGATAGAGCCGTTTTGTTATATTTTGATATCCAAAAAGCGCAATTGATGCTTGCTGCTACAAGAATTTTCAATTGCTAATCAACGAGCGGAATTCTGCACGGAGTGCAGGATCTGAGGCAAACATACCAATGTAGTCGTATGTAGCAGTGGCAGCATCCTGCTTCTCCACTCCTCGCATCTTCATGCAAAGGTGTTCACCGGTGCATGACACAATTACACCTTTGGTCGGCATTGCTTCCGAAAGCAACTTGCAGATTTGGGCAGTAAGACGCTCCTGCACTTGCAGTCGTCTTGCAAACCCTTCAACAATTCTTGCAAGCTTGGATAGGCCAATCATTTTGCCGTCAGGAATATATCCTATGCTCACCTTTCCGAAGAATGGCAAAATATGATGCTCACACATTGAGTAGAACTCAATATCCTTCACAATCACCATTTTAGAGCCTTCGTATTGGAATATTGCTTTTTGTGCCACTTCCATAGGATCTATACGATACCCCTGTGTGATGTCGAGTAGAGCCTTTGCCGCGCGCACAGGTGTCTTACGCAACCCCTCGCGGGTAGGGTCCTCACCTATGAGTCTGAGAATAGCCTCATAGTGAGATGCTATTTCACTGACAAGCTTCTCGTCATGCTGTTGATTTGGCATCATAATCTTATTTGATAATGACAATCTGACTCTTCACAATTCTCATCTCTGCGGCAAACTGAGGGAAAGCTCTTTTCAACTCGACAAGTGCGTTGGATGCCTCTGCCTGAGTCTGAAAATTGCCAATACGAGTGTACCAGTTGGGAGAACTTGAATAAGAGTAAACTTGCCCTCTATATTTAGGAAACCTTGCAACAATAGCGTTGCCACGCGCACGCGCACGACTCTCCAGTGAGTGTTGGTTGCGGCCATCGCTAAATACTTGCACACGGTAGCCCTGAGTCTTGTTTATGCCGGGGCGTAAAGTTTGTGTTTCCTTTTTTATAGTTTCCTTCTCACCGCGCAATATTTGGTCGAGCAGGTTGTCAGGGATATCAATATGCACATTGCCATTCGACTCACGCTCTATCCTTTCAACCACATTGTCAGGCTCTTCTCCATGACCGGTGAGGGCAGCGAAACACCCGACCGGCAGCAAATATGCTGCGGCCAGGCATATACATAGTATTGAAGTTTTTGGAGTCAATTCAAAAAATTTACGCTGATTGCGAGAGGAGATATTAACCGAAAGCCTCAATGATTCCCATAAAGTCTTCTGCCTTAAGAGCAGCTCCACCTATGAGACCACCATCAACATCAGCCTTAGCGAAAAGTTCGCGGGCATTGCCCGGCTTGCAGCTTCCTCCATAAAGGATGCTTGTATTGTCTGCAACCTCTTTGCCATACTTCTCTGCGATGACCGCACGAATGTGTGCATGCATGTCCTGAGCCTGTTCAGCTGTTGCAGTCTTGCCGGTACCGATAGCCCATACAGGTTCGTATGCAATGACAATATTGGCAAATTCTTCAGATGTAAGTGAGAAAAGAGCTTCAACCTGACCTTTTACAACGTCATTATATGAACCATCTTCACGCTGTTCAAGCACTTCGCCTACACAGAAGATGGGTTTGAGACCATTCTCCAGCGCCATCTTTGTTTTTGCAAGAAGCTGCTCGTTGTTCTCTCCAAAGTATTGACGGCGTTCGCTGTGACCAAGAATCACATATTCAGCTCCTGTTGACTTAACCATAGAGGCACTAACTTCGCCGGTATATGCACCTTTGGCATGCTCTGAGCAGTTTTCTGCACCAAGCTTCACGAGTTCAGGTTCAAGCACAGCATTGACAGATGTAAGATGGGTAAAAGGCACACATACAATCACGTCGCAGTTAGCTTTCTTACCTTTAAGAAGTGCGTTAACGCTGTTGGCGAGTTCAACACCCTCATCGAGAGTGGTGTTCATTTTCCAGTTTCCTGCTACAATATTTTTTCTCATTTTTCTATGTTAATTAGAAGTGTTTTCTATCAGGCCACAAAATTACAACATTTCAATGAGAAATGCAACTACGACTCTGTTAATGTTTCACAATCTCCGACTGTCTCTGCATTTAAACTTTGTAAATCTATTTGACGGCTATTGATATCTGACATAACACCTCCATCATGAATATATCGGTATAAATGAGAATAAAAGGGATGTTTTGTCAGAGTTGTAGAATCTCCGATAATGATGAGTTTCATTCGTGCGCGTGTCATTGCCACATTCATGCGTCTTAAGTCCCTGAGAAAACCGATCTGACCTTGAACATTTGACCTCACAAGTGAAATCAGAACCACATCGCTTTCGCGACCCTGAAAACCGTCAATCGTATTGATGGTAATAAGTTTCTTAATCGGTTTAAAAAACGGAGTGCGATTAAGCAGTCCTCTCAAATAACGCACTTGGGCCCTATATGGCGAAATTACCGCTATATCTATTCGCTCATCAACTATTCTTGGTATGCCTATCTTATCTACATAATTTTGAAGTGTTTGTAATGTCAGAATCGCTTCGTTGGTGTTGATGCGGCCCATTGTGTTTCTGTATAGAGTTTCGTAATACTCCTTGACTCTATCTTGTGTATCACCTTCAACATTACATTCATCAGCTGAGAAGCCTGATTCCACCCATTCAATTGGAGTATCAAGATCAAGGATGCCACGATGACGCACTTCCGGTGCTGCCACCATACAGCCATGATAAAACCAGTCATTGGGGAATTTCATGATCGCTTCATTCATGCGATATTGGGTTGCAAGGAGAGTCACAGTCTCCGGATGCAGTTCAACTATACGTTCCATCAATGATTTACCTAATCCCTGCTTGGCAGCTTCATAACTTTTCACAGTAGCAGGCAATTGACAGTGGTCGCCGGCAAGTATGACACGTCCTGCACGACGCATCGGTATCCAGCATGCCGCTTCAAGTGCCTGTGCGGCTTCATCTATAAATAGTGTGGAGAATTTCTGGCCATCAAGAAGTTTGCTTGTGCTTCCCACAAGTGTAGACGCAATTACTTTAGATTCGGCAAAGAGATCCCGGTTAATTCTGAACTCTATGTCGGTCGCCCGATCTTTAAGCCTTTCTATCTTTTGATGCCATTGGTCACTTCTTTTTCTTGAACACCTGAGTTCACGTATACTTTTCCGTATGCTCCATAAATTAGGATATTCGGGATGATCTTCGAACCGGTGCTCGTAAGTCGAAGCCAACATCTTGTCATTAACCCGAGCCGGATTACCGATTCGAAGCACAGAAACTCCACGGTCAGCCAACCTCTCACAAATGAGGTCGACAGCTGAATTGCTCTGGGCACACACTAACACCTGGCTTTCACGACGCAACGTCTCATAGACCGCTTCAACAAGTGTGGTTGTCTTGCCGGTGCCGGGCGGTCCGTGCACAATCGCCACATCTTTTGCCGCTAACACCTTATTTACACCTCTCTGCTGCGAGTCATTGAGATATGGCAATGTTATATTATTGAGTTTTAGCTCGCTTACAGGGCGGTGCGAATAAATTATATCGCGCAACTCGGCAAGGCGTCCTTTGGCTGTTGAGGTTCGTTCAAGTGCTTCAAACATTGCCTTATAAGAGGTATCGTCAAATGATCGCATCACTCCCAGCTGCAAACCTTGTTGTGTAATTGGCAATCGTGCGTTATCCGGCACTTCCACTCCCATGCTGTCGCCATTCACATAATTAACAACACCAGTTATAACTGAAGAAGGTCGTTTGTCACCCTCTTCTGCCATGAAGAGTGAAAGAGGACGGCCATACTCGAAGTTGTGGTCATCTTCATATTCCTCATCCAAGACTTCACGTTTGAGCACTACAATGCGTTGGTTAAGCGAGTTATGTCGGTCGGCAGATATCGTGACAGGAAACCAACAATCGCCACGCTCCTTCATTCTTTCAATACCTAGCTTGCTTACAGATTCCTCATACTCACGTTTTTCGTTATCATATTCAAGTTGGAGCAGTCTACACTGCTCAGCTAAAATATTCCTCGCATTGATAGGATAGTTTTTCTTATTTTGCATGAGGATTCAGGTCTTTTATGTCTACCAGATGATGAAGTATGGCAAATATAGCCAATCCGGCAGTGGAGTGTATCTCAAGTTTGGAACTTATGTTTTTACGGTGAGTGGCTACCGTGTGCACCGAAAGATAGAGCTTTTCGGCAATTTCCTTGTTTGATAAACCTTTAGCGACGCAGCATATTATCTCTTTCTCGCGTTCGCCAAGCAATTCCACTCGTCGCTTTGCTTCGGACGATTTAGAGATTTCAATTTTCTTGCTTTCGAGACGCTTCTCCAATTTTTCAACTGAAGGCACAAACAAATGAGATTCAATCTCAAAATGACTCATCAAATCTTTCTCAAGATTGATTATATCAAAAAGCGCGGAACTGAGTAGGGCATTCGATTCTTCAGTGTAATGATATATGAAAATATCTTTCAATTCATTTAGTTTTTCGCCCATATGGTCGTGATCAGTAGAAAATTGCTCTATGCTGAAAGATGGGTCTTTGTCTCCATGCAAAAGCTTCTCGACATAGTCAAAAACCACATCGTTTTCATGATTGAGATGTTCGTGAACTTCAGAAACATAATCGTCAAAAAATTTGATGAGCAAAAACGAGACATCATTTGTCTCTGAATAGTTAATTGCCTCGATAAGCTTATGCCTCAACTTTGGCAAAGATATACTGACAATAACGTTATGTGCATTCTTCAGATATTTCATAAGTGACGGCAATGATATCTGATAATTATCGTGCTCACGACCACTAAGCAAATTACATACTGCCAAGAAGGTATTTAAATCTACTTCTGCATTGTCGCAAACCTTGCGCACACTATCATCACCGAAGCCAAAAGGAATACCAAACCTATTGATTGTCATAAGCAAGAGGTTATTGTCGCGAATTAAATCTCGCATAGTATTCTCGGGTTTGTATGAACTGTGACGGTCAATCATTGCCTCTTATTTTAATTTGCAAATTTATAATCTGCAAATTTAGTAAATTGTATCGGGGCTTGCAATACCCATATTTAGGTAGTTTCAGGGGCATTCATGCACTTTTTATCAGTAAAATAATTCATTACGTATAGACGTTTATTCTATATGGAATTTATTTATTCACTAATAAATATGGTGGCTGAAATGGCCCCCTATCTTCTCCTCGGTTTTTTTGTGGCAGGTGTGCTTTACGCATTTGTGCCAGCCAAGTTTTATAGGAACCATCTTTCCCAACCCGGTCCATGGGCTGTGATAAAGGCTGCGTTGATCGGTGTTCCACTTCCATTATGTTCATGTGGCGTTTTGCCCACAGCGGTCTCTTTGCGTCGCAATGGGGCTTCTCGTGGCGCATCTACTTCATTCCTTATCGCCACACCACAGACGGGAGTTGACTCAATTGCTGCAACTTATTCGCTATTGGGACCGGCGTTTGCCATAATCCGCCCCGTGGCTGCGTTGGTAACAGCTTTTATTGGCGGAATGATGGTAAACCATGAAGAAAAATCATGTGCCTCAGAATGTGATGCAGAAGTAGATACTATTGATGCTCCCACGTCACATGGGTTCATACAGAAAATGTGTGATGCGTTGCGCTATGGATTTGTTGAAATGATTCAGAACATCGGGAAGTGGTTGATAATCGGACTTGTAATTGCTGCTGCAATTACAGTGTTTGTGCCTGATGGTTTTTTCACGTTCTTTGCCTCATACCCAATCATATCGATGATTGCAGTGGTAATTGTTGCAGTCCCGATGTATGTGTGCTCCACAGGTTCGATTCCTATTGCCCTATCGCTGATGCTTAAGGGTCTGAGTCCCGGTGCAGCATTCGTATTGCTTATGGCCGGTCCGGCCGCCAATTTCGCCTCTATAATAATTGTGAGCAAGTCTCTGGGAAAACGTGCAGCTGCAATATACCTCTCTACGATAGTGATTGGTGCCATCGCAATTGGAATGTGTATAGACTATCTTATGCCTCGCGATTGGTTCACTATGCCAGCTGTAGTCGGTCATGCCAACTGTCATCTTAATGTGGCATTGTTTCCGGGAATCTGTTCGGTTGTGCTTATCATTCTTTTGATAAATGCATTCATATTGAAATATTCACATAAAAATAATAAGATAATGGAAACAGGAAACACTATTGTTGTAAAGGGCATGACATGCGGCCACTGCAAGGCCATGGTGGAGAAAAATCTTTCTAAACTTCCCGGAGTGGAAGAGGTGACAGTTGACCTCACGTCAGGCAGAACCATGATAAAGGGTAATCCCGATCCCACTGCTGTAAAGGAAGTAATAGATGACCTCGGTTTTTCGATAGAAGAATGACAAAAATGAACCGTCAAGAATTGGAAACGCTGTTGGAAGAGAAGGGAATTCGCCTTACTTCCAACAGAATTCTTATAATGAAGGAACTCTATAATGCAAAGAGTCCGTTGAGTCTTGCAGATTTTGAAGCTTGCCTTGGATATACCTTAGATAAGGCAAGCATATTCCGTGTGCTTGAACTATTCGCACAAAAGGAGGTAGTGCACGTGATAGAAGATGGAAGCAGATCGCAGAAATATGAGATTTGCAATGGTCATGGCCACCATTCGATATCAGACCAACATGTGCATTTCTATTGCGAAATCTGCAAGGAAATCATTTGCATGGAATCAATGAAGGTGCCTATGGTAAAAATGCCTGATGGATTCGAAGCCCAGTCTGTAAACTACGTAGTAAAGGGAATTTGCGCACGTTGTAACAAAAAAAGTTAGGCTTCTTCACATAATGTAATAAACCAATAAGCAGCTCGACTATCTAAAATTAAAAAATTACTATGAGAAAGACTATAATGATAATGATAGTTGCTGCAATGGCATTCTGCGCATCATTTGCAAGGGGAGCGGCAACATTCAATAATGAGACCTTAAGGTATGTCGTCACTTATAAGTGGGGTCTGATTCATAAGGATGCCGGTGACGCCACTCTAACACTTCGCAGACAAGGAAACCATTACAACCTTAGGCTGGTGGGAAGCACCAGAAGCTGGGCTGACAAAGTGTATCGCGTGCGTGACACACTCCACAGCACTCTGCGCGTAACTGACCTTAAACCGGTGAGCTACACAAAGAAAATGCACGAAGGCAAACGCCATGATATTGACAAGATATCTTTTACGCATAATGGTAACACTACCATAGGAAAAGCCACTCGCTATCGCACAAAAAACGGGTCACCTACTGTAAAGGAGACAACCCTCAGCGCCACAGGACCGGTATATGATTTCCTGTCTATTTTCTATTATCTCCGCAAACTTGACTATTCACAACTCAACAAATATAAGAGTTACACTGCCACTACATTTTCAGGCAGCAAGAAGGAGTTGGTAAAAATCAAGAGCCTTGGTATAGAGAAGATAAAGATGCGCGACAAGACAGAGCGTGAAGCTTTCCATATTAAATTCAACTTCACACAAGACGGCGGAAAGAAGTCGAGCGATGACATAGATGCATGGATATCGACTGATAGTCGACATATTCCGCTCTATCTTGTTGGCAAACTGCCGATAGGGGAGATCAGGGTGTATCTTACGGCTTCATAATTTGAAATTATCAGCATCACGCCATGCCGGGAATTTGGCTCTAAAAGCATCGAGCCGTTCCCGGCTTAATGTTGCATATACAAGCCCATTCTCATCAAATCTGACGGAAACATCTTTCCCCTTGAAGTCATATACAGCAGAACTGCCATCGTAAGTATAGCCCGCATTGTCTATGCCTCTACAATCTACGGCACAAACGTAAGCCTCATTCTCTATAGCACGTGCCGGCAAAAGGGTATTCCAAGCATTTACCCTGACCTCCGGCCAGTTAGCCACCACTATAAGTGCATCATACTCATTATTGACATTGCGGCACCACACCGGAAATCTCACATCATAACATACTGCCATTGCAAGATTCCATCCCCGGTATCTGACACCCATCCGATGGTAACCCCTGGAGAACACCTTGTCTTCACCGGCCATGGTAAACAAGTGATTTTTATCTTCGAAATACTCATCGCCTGATGGCTCAATAAAAAAGGCTCTGTTATAGAGCGAGCCACCAGAATCAGCGATGAAACTGCCGGCTATTGCGAGTTTATAGTCGGAGGCAATTTGCTTTATGATGTCAATAGTCACGCCGGTGTTGCGTTCTGCCATGGGACGAACCGCTTCTTTATCGAGTCCCACCGGAAACCCTGTAGAGAAAGTTTCAGGCAAAACAAGAAGGTCAGTCTCAGGATGAATATGCCCCATTAGTTTACGCAAAGTCTCAAAATTGGCTTCCTTATCGCCCCATATTATCTGCATAGGGCAAAGGCAAACTTTAAGGTCGGAACTTGTCATGTCACAATTTGAATTTTTCAGGATATAAAGCCGCATCCATATGATGCGAATAAAAATACTTCACATTACGCAGATCTTCCTCAATATTGCCGGTTGGCATGACCTCCTCACATATTTCGATTGATTTATGCTTATAGTCTATAATGCCGAGTTGCACGGGCACATGTGCCTCCACGGCAATATGCAGGAAACCGGTGCGCCATTCACTGGTGGCACTTCTTGTACCTTCCGGGGTAACGGCGAGGTTAAGGTAAGATTGATTATTGAAGCGGTTTATGATTTGCTGTGATAGATTGCCTCCTGAGCCTTTGGGATACACCGGAATACCACCTAAAGACTTAAGCAGAAAATTTAAAGGGAAGAAAAACCAAAATTTCTTCATCAGAAAATTGGCTTTTCTCCCAATGGAATAATATGCGAGAAGACCGAGTATGAAATCCCAATTGGAAGTGTGCGGTGCCACACATATCACACATTTGTCACGGCGAGGTGCACTTATATTCACCTTCCAACCGGTCAACTTCAAAATCAATCCCCAAAAATTCATAATCTCGCAATTCTTAACTTTCTTAATTATTTGCCGGCGATTTCCTTGTTACGGGCCTTCACCTCTTCCGGAATTGCAGAGTTGAAGATTTTAAGTGCTTCGTTTATTTCTTCGCTAAATTCAGTCTCGATCTTGTCGAACAGACTTCTGAAAAAATCGCGTTTAGCCTTTGCATAAGCCGCAGCATCTTCAAAAGCACCCATTCCCTTGTCAAAATATACATTAGCGTTGTTCTTGGCTTTACCAACTGCACCTAACGCCACCCTTATCGCTTCTGCGATTTTGTCCTGGTCTGCACCTTCCACATTGTAATAGGCTGAAACCATTTCGTTAACCACAGATGCTCCAAGAGCGTCTGCATACTTCTTAAATTCTCTTTTGTTTGCCATAATTGTATAAATATTAATCTTTCGGGTTAAATATTATCCTCACAATATGCAATGGTAATCATTACATATTGATAATTATAATTGACAATTATACAAGCTAATTAACAATTGGAATATTAATCAGGTTAACTTGAATATTGTCACCTCATATATTATAACACAAATATAAGACTTTTGTACGACACCGCAAAATAAAATTTACATGAATGAGAAAACTTTTGCATCTCCAGTACTTTTTCACTAAATTTGCATGAATTTTTGACTATGTCGGCTACGAGGTCAATTTATAAAGTTTTGCGCAGCGTTCTTTTCTCCGTCATTCTAACAGCGGTTGGATTGGTCGCTGCTCTCTACGTGATTATTTCGGTGCCTTCCGTTCAAAATAAATTAAAAAACATTGCGGAAAAAGAGTTGGCAACTCTTACAGGAGGTAAGATAAAGATTGGAGATATAAGTATTTATCCTTTCAACGAATTACGTATCAACAATGTATTGATATCTGATCCTGATGGCAATAAATGTGCATATATTGGACGATTGGGAGCTGGCATTGATCTTTGGGATCTCATGGTCGATGGCGATGTAGTGATTACTTATGTGGAGTTGGTATCGCTCGATGCGTCTTTGCGCCAAGATTATCCCGGAGCCCCACTCAATATTCAATTTCTAATTGATGCTTTCAAATCAAAAGAAAAACGAAAGCAGTCAAAGGTCCGTGTTGTGCTTCACAATATCGTGGTCAGAAAGTCTGCCGTCTCTTTCAGACGGACATGGATGCCACAAAATGAAACGACATCAAAGTTTGACCCCAATAATATAAAGATAACAAATTTTAATGCAGACCTCTCGCTACCCTATATAATAGGTGATTCAGTAAGCGTGAAGTTACGCAGACTTGCATTTCAGGAGCAGTCCGGTATTGATATCAAAAGTTTGTCACTAAGAGCTTCTTGCTCTCCTCACCATATAGATTTGTCAGACTTTAAACTTAAGGTAGGCGATTCACAAATACGTCTTTCTGACCAAGTGATAGAGATGAATGGATATAATGATATAATCAATGCTTTATCGCAAAATTCAAGAAATGTAACGCTTTCATGCATTCCTCTATATCCCGCCGATTTTAAAGCCTTAGCACCTATACTGTCTAAATTCAATATGCCATTTATGTTTTACGCCAAGATGGATGGCACTCTTGATGATTTTAAATTTAATAATATCAGTGTTCAGTCGAATTCAGGTGATATGCGTCTTGACTTGAATGGAGAAGCAATAGGTGTTACTAATCCAAAATCGATTAAGGCTGTTTTAAAGCATCTGAACTTGCACTTATCTTCAGAGTGGATGGAAATTCTGCTTACGACTTCACATAAAATTCCCAGCAATATTCGATCAGTATTATACAAGCTTGGCAATACAGACTTAATTTTGACAGGTGATGTCGATTTAGCTTCATATTCAGCATTTGCAGATTTGAAATTGCAGTCGGAAGCCGGAAAGTTAGACATAGCTTCCGAGTTATGCCGGACAGGGAGTTCATGGTCTCTATCCAATATTAATATTGCTACTGATGGATTCGCCGCAGGTAGAATATCAGGTGTAGACAAACTTGGCATTGTGGCTCTCAATGCATCTGGAAGTCTTATAATTGACAAAAAAGACATTGATATCGACATGTCAGCCGATGTTCCTCTTATTGAATATAATGGCAATTCTATCAATAATTTGTTTCTCGCTCTGTCAAAATCGGGAAAGTCTGTGAAGGGCGAGGTCAATATCCCTGATCAGAACCTTAATCTTACTCTTAATGCAGACATCTTGCTCGATGGCGCTAATTCAAACTGGAATATCAATGGTAATATTGTTAATGCTGTTCCATCAAATTGGGGTATTGCCGCATTTAAACCTGGTGAAAGTATAAGTGGGTTGCTGACACTGAATGCAATAGGCAATTCTGTTGATAATATGCAAGGTGATTTAAATATAAAAAATGCAAAGCTATCTTCGCAAAAAAGGCCAATTAGTATTGAATCTTTAGTACTATCAGCTTCAATAGATGACAATATTCGTGAGTATATTCTTGACTCCGAGTTTGTGCAGGGAAGATTGACGGGAGATTTCAAGTTATCATCAATGCAAAATATGTTGGCATCGATGATGCATCAATGTTTCCCGTCTCTATTCAAAGTTGTAGAGAGCAATAATTATGATAATCAATTTGCAGACATCAAGTTGAAATTATTGCCCGCCAACGAACTATATAATGCGTTTAATATACCGATTCGGCCGGGCGAACCTGTAAACATTGAGGCTCATGTGTCAGGTATCGAAGGTGCGGCCACATTGGCATTGGATGCCAAATATCTTATACAAGGTAAGAAAAAACTGATTAAGAACACTCATTTCGAAACATCTGTTGGTATTGATTCGCCATTGGTATTAGATTTAAAGACCACCTACCCGGTGAAGCGAGATTTAGCTGATATACACATCCATGCCATTGCATTTGATAATAAAGCCAATGCAAATATAGGATGGACAGCTGCATCAAATAGTGAGAATCATGGTTCTGTAGCATTACAAGCATCACTAAGCAGAGACCCCATTTACAATATGCTTGGCATTGAGACAAAACTTGATGAATCAAGTATAAATCTCAATGGTGCAAAATGGAAAGTTCTTCCGGCTACGATTAGTTTTAAGGATAAGGTATTAGAAGTAAACAACATCCATATATCACATGATTATCAATTTATAAATATAAACGGCAAAGCATCGGCCAATCCACTGGATGTGCTTACGGCAAACCTTGCCGGTGTTGACTTACAATATATATTTGATATTCTGAATATCAATCATGTAGACTTTGGAGGAATAGCAACCGGCAGAGCCAAGGTAAGCAACCTGTTCAGCGGTTCTCCAATTGCCGAAACTGAGAATCTGACAGTAAAAGACCTCGCCTATAACGGCTGTGTGCTTGGTGACGGAAAACTATATGGCAATTGGGATAATGCAGCGAAAAAGGTTGGTATCAATGCCGATATACAAGCTGCCGACACGGCATCAGCAATTGTAAGAGGAGGTATATTTGTAACACGCGATTCACTTTCTTTCGATTTCGATGCTCACAAAATCGATGTTAGAATGTTGCAACCTTTTATGTCCGGATTTACTTCTAAGATTAGCGGTAAAGCTTCCGGACAACTCAAGCTATATGGCAATTTTTCAAGAATAGATCTGTCAGGACGAGCATTCGCCGACACTATTACAATGAAAGTAGACCACACCAACGTGACATATGGAGGCTCAGATTCAATATTCTTTTCTAAAGGCTTGATTGACATACCGGGTGTGCGACTTTATGATCATTATGGTAATTCGGGCATGTTCAGCGGGAGTGTGCGTCACAATTACTTGAAAAACGCTACAATGGATTTCGAATTGAAAGATGCACGTAAGCTATTGGTCTTCGATACTGATGCCAAAATCAACAGAACCTGGAACGGAAGAGTTTTTGCAAGCGGTAATGCCAAATTAAAGGGGACACCCGGTCTAATAGCACTTGATGTAAAGATGCGAACTGATCGAGGCACACAATTTAATATAGAACTTGATGAAACTCGTACGGCCACTGAGTATTCCTTCTTGACATTTTCAGACAAGACTGCCGAGCTTGAAATAGCAGAGAAAGAAGAAGAAAGTTTTGAGGAGAAATTCAATAAGGAATCAAAAATGTTAGTTCATGAGAGGCCCAGCATATTCAGTATGGATCTCGCCATAGATGTAAATCAAGATGCAAACCTTGTGCTCGTTATGGACCCGGCTGCAGGTGACAAAATAAAGGCAAGCGGTAATGGTGCGCTCCAGATGCACTATGACACATCTAATGACGACTATACACTCTATGGTAAATACACCCTCGAACGGGGCACCTATAATTTCAGTTTGCAAGACCTGATACTCAAGAACTTCACGATACGAACCGGAAGCAGTATAACATTTAACGGTGACCCACTTAACGGTATTCTTGACATAACTGCATCCTATCGCGTCAACACTAACTTGAACGACCTTGATGCATCGTTCAAGGATGATCCTGACCTTAAGCGTACCATAGTGCCGGTAGACGCATTACTAAAAGTTAACGGTGACATACACGCACCGGAGATAAAGTTCGATCTTAGTTTACCAACTGTTACATCAGAAGTGGAACGCAAGTTACATAGCCTTATTTCGTCAGAAGACATGTTGAATCGTCAGGTGATATATCTGCTTGCACTCAACCGTTTCTACTCGCCGGCTTATTCCGAAGCCGAAAAAGGAGGTGAGTTCGCATCTGTAGCTTCCTCCACATTATCATCGCAAATACAGAACATAATAGGTTCCATGACAGATAAAATATCTCTTGCGCCATCAATCAAGTCCGAGAAAAGCGATTTCTCGGATATGGAATTTGACGTAGCCCTGTCGTCAAGACTGTTTGACGACAGGCTTCTGATTAACGGAAACCTCGGATACAGAGACAAGAGCACGTCTCAAACTACATTTATTGGAGACTTTGATGTAGAATATCTTCTCACACGCAATGGCCAATTGCGTCTGAAGGCATATAATCACTTCAACGATGCATCATATTACCTTAAATCCGCGTTAACAACACAAGGAATAGGTATAATGTACTGTAAGGAGTTTGATGACCCTTTGAAGTTTCTTAAGAAGAATAAAAACAATAAGAAGTGAAGACAATCAATATAGAAGGCCTACTTGAGCGTATAACTTTCCGCAGGCGTGATTCAATTGGGTTTGCGTTCAGTGGTGGTGCATCCAAAGGCTTCTCACATATAGGCATAATTATGGCGATGGAGAAATTCGGCATTAAGCCTGACATTATCTCCGGTGTGTCGGCCGGTTCTATCGCGGCTGTGCTTTATGCAGCGGGGTTAACTCCACTTGACATGCGCCAATGTTTTGCAGATTACAATAAATTTTCTGACTTCAGATCATGGACACTTCCAAAAGATGGAATTTTCAATCTTAGTAAGTTTGCCAAACTACTTGAATCATGGTTACCTGTAAAGCGACTCGAGGAGCTTAAGCTACCTACTGTGGTATGTGCCACTAACCTTGATCGAGGCACTCAGGTAGGATGGGTAAAGGGTGAAATTGTGCCAAGGGTGGTGGCTTCGTGTAGCATACCTATTGTTTTCAGCCCTGTAGAAATCAAGGGCTCCCATTACGTAGATGGGGGAGTGCTCCATAATCTGCCGGCATGGGCCATACGCGATTACTGCGATGTGCTATTCGGAGCAAATGTGTCACCGCTCAATCGTGATTATACATATAAGGAATCGCTTATAGATATAGCCCTCAGATCTTACCATCTCACCACTAAGGCCAATCTTTCGTCAGACTTGCGCCTGTGCAACCATGTCATCACACCACGCGAATCCTTTACAAACAAGATGTTTGACATGTCAGCTCTCGATAATGCTATAAAAATAGGTTACGAAACTGCATGCCACGTGTTTGAAAGCCTCGAGACAACAGCAAAATAATATTCCAACAAACTTATATAACGTGAGTTTCAATGAAAAAGACAACTAAAATGAAGGAAAAACTTATCATCTACCAAGCTTTTCCACGCATCTTCACCAACACAAACGACCATTGTATTCCAGATGGTACGTATGAACAGAATGGGTCCGGAAAACTTAATGACATCACTCCACGACTTCTTAACTCCTTACGAGCATTAGGAGTTAACTGTATATGGCTCACCGGAATTATAGAGATGGCCACAAAGACCGCCTTTGCAGATGGAGAAATTCCGGCTGACAACCCCAATGTGGTAAAGGGAGAAGCCGGTTCACCCTATGCCATAAAAGATTATTACGACGTATCTCCTGCCATTGCTACAGATGTGACTAAACGCATGCAGGAGTTCGAGGACACCGTAAAGAGGACACATAAGGCCGGACTTAAGCTTATCATAGACTTTGTGCCCAACCACACAGCAAGAGTGTATCACTCAGATGCTGCACCCGCTGGCGTAAAAGACTTTGGAGCAGAAGATGATTATTCCAAGTTTTTTGCGCATGACAATAATTATTACTATATTACCAATCAGCAATTTTCGCCAAACTTCAACATTGCACGTCCCGGCACTGAACCTTATGTCGAATTTCCGGCCAAAGCCACCGGCAATGATTGCTTCACTGCATTCTGTGGAGAATATGATTGGTACGAAACTGTAAAATTGAATTATGGCTATGATCCCGGCGATAATTCGATTCATTTTGATCCTATACCGGATACATGGCTTAAAATGCTTTCAGTTCTCCGGTTCTGGGCATCAAAGGGAATCGATGGTTTCAGATGCGATATGGTGTTTATGGTGCCGCGTGAGTTCTGGCATTGGGCAATACCGCAAGTCAAGATTGATTATCCGAATATAGTATTCATCGGGGAGATATATGATGTCGATTCATACAGACCATTTCTTGATTACTGTAAGTTCGACTATCTCTATGACAAGGTGAATCTTTATGACACACTTAAGGGGATTGAATGCCACAACATGTCGGCAGCTCAGCTATCATCATGCTGGCAGCGTGTGGATGGCATTGGCGATTCCATGCTCAACTTTCTTGAAAATCACGACGAGGTAAGATTCGCCTCGCGCGAATTTGCCGACAATCCGGCGAAGGTAGTACCGTATCTGGTGACCAGTGCCATGATATCTCGCGGACCGTTCATGATATATTATGGTCAGGAACTCGGCGAAATGGCTCGCGACAACGAAGGTTTTGCCGGCGACAATAACCGAAGCACAATTTTTGACTATTGGAGTTACGACACACTGCGACGCTGGTATGATAATGGGCATTGCTCAGTGCGTCGTCTCACTTCGCACGAACGTTGGCTGCGCTCCATGTATTCCACGGTATTGAACATGTGTAACCGCGAAAAAGCTATCAGAGAGGGCAACTTCTTCGACTTGATGTATGCTAACCTACGCAATCCGGACTTCAATCCACACAAGCAGTTTGCTTTTATACGCTATACAGATGAGCAAATCCTACTCATCATTGACAACTTCGATTCTAAGCCTGCAACACCGGGTGTAATAATACCTGATCTTGCATTCGACATGGTGGGGATCAAAGAGGGTGTTTATCAGACTAATGACCTGCTTTGGGGACTTCCGCACACATTTGAGGTGCAACGAGGCAAACCTGTTAAATTTGAGATAGGGGCTTACGATGCACTAATTATTCCGCTGCAAAAATTTGTAGCAAACGAATAAAATTTCTAAATTTGCACTCGAAAATAGAAATAGGGGAGTCCCCGGAATCTAAATAGGGGAGAATCCTATTGATATTTTCAAAATGCAGACTAACCAACAATCATATACTTGTTATGAATAACAACCTGCCGCCTATAAAGGTATTTGCTGGAGAAAACTCTCAGTATCTCGGAGAAAGCATCTGCAAGGAGCTTGGCATTGAGCTCGGAAAGATGAAAAAGGAAAAATTTGCCGATGGCGAATTCGAAGTCGGATTTGAAGAATCAATCCGCGGAGCCCAGGTTTATCTTGTGCAGTCCACATTCCCCACATGCGAGAACCTTATGGAGCTGCTTCTCATGGTAGATGCTGCAAAGCGTGCATCTGCTGAATCTATAATTGCAGTAGTGCCTTATTTCGGATGGGCTCGTCAGGACCGTAAGGATAAACCTCGTGTGTCTATTGCAGCTAAACTTGTGGCAGACATGATGACAGCTGCCGGAATCAAGCGCCTTATAACCATGGATTTGCATGCAGATCAAATACAGGGTTTCTTCAATGTTCCGGTAGACCATCTTTACGCTTCATCCATTTTTATTCCTTATATCCAGAGCTTGAAACTCAAGGATATGGTGATCGCTTCTCCCGATGTAGGTGGCGCTAAGCGTGCTAACTCTTACGCCAAATATTT
>CAJUIJ010000015.1:20275-24740 GCA_910586175.1 uncultured Muribaculaceae bacterium
CCCTTGGTACTTTGCCATAAAACAAGAGCTAAGGCAAATGTCATTGCTACGATGACTGTCATTGGTGACGTGAAAGATAAGAATGTGATTTTGGTAGACGATATTGTTGATACTGCCGGTACAATCACAAAAGCTGCCGACCTCCTTATGCAGAATGGAGCAAAGTCTGTAAGGGCTCTTTGCAGCCATCCGGTGATGAGCGATCCTGCAACAGACCGTGTTAAGGAGTCTGGACTCACAGAGATTATTTTCACAGACTCGATTCCTTATGTAAAAGAAAATGCAAAAGCTACTGTGCTTCCTGTGGCTAAGTTATTTGCTGACACAATTCGTCGAATTCACAATAACCAGTCAATCTCAAGCCAGTATCTTTTCAAATAATTTGAGAGTAAACGTAAAGTTTTGATCTGTCGATTATTTCTCTAATCTATTCTCAGACGATATTACTAAGAAAGGACGTTCCCCAAAAGGAGCGTCCTTTCTTATAGAGATATCCTATTTAACATAATAGTGATTATGTAGTAATTATTTTGAATAGTCATCCTTATTCCAATACATATCTTCTCTTGCGTGAGATTGCGATATTTGGAGATTTACGAGGCGTGTCACGAAAAATATCCATTATCGGCCGACTATCCCCTGAAGTTCTTTTCTAAGATAAATCGCCGTGGGTGTGTTTGCCTTGGAAATTTCTTCCGGAGTGCCCTCTGCTACAATCATGCCACCGTCACGTCCTCCACCCGGTCCGAGATCAATCACATAGTCTGCACTCCTCACTATATCGAGGTTGTGTTCTATTACGACTATAGTGTTACCTTTATCCGCGAGCCTATTGATAACTTTTAACAATATGCGTATATCTTCAAAATGCAATCCGGTGGTAGGCTCGTCAAGTATGAATAAAGTTTTGCCCGTATCTTTTTTAGCCAATTCTGTTGCCAACTTGACTCTCTGGTTTTCGCCTCCACTCAGTGTGCTCGACGGTTGCCCCAATTTTATGTAACCGAGGCCAATATCCTGAAGCACCTTTATCTTATTTAGAATCGAAGGCACATTTTCAAAAAACTCAACAGCTTGATTTACTGTCATTTCAAGCACGTCTGATATTGACTTTCCCTTGAACCTGACTTCAAGAGTCTCACGGTTATAACGTTTGCCATGACATTCTTCACATGGAACAAGCACGTCGGGTAGAAAATTCATTTCTATTGTACGATAACCGTTACCCTTGCAAGCTTCACATCTACCTCCTGACACATTAAATGAGAAGCGCCCCGGCTTATAACCTCGTATCTTAGACTCCGGCAATTCTACAAATAGCTTACGGATATCAGCAAATACACCAGTATAAGTAGCGGGATTTGAACGTGGTGTGCGACCAAGAGGAGTTTGGTCAACTGTCACTATCTTGTCAATATTCTCCACACCAATTATGTCCTTGTAAGGGAGTGGTTCTGCATTTGAGCGATAGAAGCGTTTACTGAGCAGCGGATGCAGCGTGCCATTAATGAGAGAAGATTTTCCGCTCCCGCTTACACCTGTAACGCACACAAATCGTCCAAGAGGAAGTTTAAGATCGACATTCTTCAAGTTATGACCTGTTGCACCTCTGAGTTCCAACCATTTACCGTTGCCACTTCTCCGTTTTGAGGGTGTTTCTATCTGACGTGTTCCATTGAGGTAGCTTGAAGTGATAGTGTCTGATTTGAGCATGTCGCTCGGTTTGCCTTGAAACACAACTTCCCCACCCTTTTTACCAGCTCCTGGCCCTATGTCAACTACATAGTCGGCTTCTGTCATGATATCCTTGTCATGTTCAACCACTATGATGGTATTGCCATTATCTCGCAGCTGCTTCAGACTATTTATGAGTTTAGTATTATCACGCTGATGCAAGCCTATCGAGGGTTCATCAAGTATGTACAGCACATTGACAAGTTCGGAACCAATTTGAGTAGCAAGTCGTATACGCTGGCTCTCACCACCACTCAATGTTGCGCTTGCACGATCGAGCGACAGGTATTCCAAACCAACATCAATAAGAAATCTCAGACGACTTCTAATTTCCTTAAGAATTTCCTCAGCCACTACTCGCCTACCCTGATCTAACCTCTCCTCAAGACCATTGGTCCACTCGTAAAGTTCTGCAAGGTCCATTTTTACGACATCGGCAATATTCTTACCATCGATATAAAAGTGAAGCGAAGTCTTATTTAGACGGTCACCGAGACATTCCGGACAAATCATACGTGAGTAAAATTGGTCACTCCATTTATTGGCTTCTGCTCCTGCCGTATCATCGCTTTGTGACTCAATGTATTTTACCAGACCGTCATATCTATTCCCAAGTCCGGGCACAGACATAGTATCGGCTTGGATATCGAGATGTGCGTCCGTACCATTCAGTATCTCACTGAGTGCATCTTCAGGAAGCATCTTTATCGGGTCTTTCACAGAAAAACCATACTGCTTGCATATTGCATCTATCTGCCAGAATACAAGCGAGTTCTTATATTTACCCAACGGTACAATTCCACCATCTTTTATTGATTTGGAAGAATCTGGAATAATTTTATCCTTGTCAACATGATACACATATCCCAAGCCCTTGCAGCAGGGACAGGCACCCTGTGGCGAGTTAAATGAAAAGTTGTGAGGCGCAGGCACAGGATACGACAATCCGTTTTCTGGATCCATAAGGGATTGACTGAAATATCGCACCTGATTAGTGTCTACATCAAGCACCATCATCATTTTATCGCCTTGTTTAAGTGCAGATTCCACGCTTCCGCGAAGTCGTGCGATATCCTTGTCTGTTGCCCGGAGACGATCCACAACCAGCTCTATGCTGTGATTGCTATACCTGTTTAGCTTCATACCATAGGTAAGCTCCTTAAGTTCACCATCTACTCTGACATATATATATCCTTTCTTCCGCAGATTTTCAAAAAGCTCCTTGTAATGTCCTTTACGATTTTTAACAAGCGGTGCGAGTATATATACCTTATGACCTTCGTATTGCTCAACAATCAAGTCCACGATTTTCTCACGACTGTACTTCACCATCGGCTTACCGGAAATATAACTGCGGGCCTCCCCCATCCTTGCAAAAAGCAAACGGAAGAAATCATAAATCTCAGTTGTAGTGCCGATTGTCGACCTCGGGTTTTTATTAACCGTTTTCTGCTCTATGCTGATTACAGGACTAAGACCTGTAATTTTATCTACGTCCGGGCGTTCGAGCGAACCTAACATATTGCGCGCATAAGAAGAGAAGGTCTCTATATAACGCCGTTGCCCCTCTGCAAATATGGTATCGAATGCCAGAGAGGATTTGCCACAACCGCTTAGACCGGTAATAACATTCAACGAATTGTGCGGAAAAGAGACATCAATATTTTTAAGATTATGTACTCTCGCACCATAAACATCAATGCTCTCCGCAGCTTGGAGTTCGCTTGTATCTGTAACTATATTGTTTTCTTTCACTTTTGTGTCGATATGTATTATATAGATATCTGCCCAAATAAGGCAAAATCTCCCAAGTTCTACCCTATTTATAATAACAATTGTTATGCCAAAAAGAGAGGTAATCTAAAGAAGCAACTTTATTTAACACAATAGCTCACATTCGAATCAACCGTCTCATAAAAGAAAATCAACCGTCTCATAAAAAAGAAGAGGAGCTACTTAAAAGTTGCCCCTCTGCGCATATTGGTTATAAGTTGTCTTAAAGATGTCTGAATCTTAGTCGTTGATTATTCTTCGTGCACCAACATATCTGTTTGCATAATAACCCTCGCAGGCAGAAACCTTAATACCCCGGATGCTCGCATGGATGAACTTGAATGCTCCGGTTTCGTTATCAGCACTTACCACGATGCCAACATGACCAACATTCTTTCCGCTGCTTCGGCTGGTAAAAAACACGAGGTCGCCTTTGCGAAGATCCTTGCGGTCCACTTTCACTCCATCAGTATATTGTATACGGGAAGCAGGCGAAATGGTGTATCCAAATTGCTTATATACATAGCTTGTAAAACCTGAGCAATCGAATGCGTGGGGACCTTTCATGCCATGGCGGTAAGGTTTGCCCAAATGACGGTTCGCTTCCTTAAGAAGGTCTGCAACAAGCTGCTGATGTTCTGCAGATTCAGCTTTCACCAGTTCGCTCTCGCGCTTAGCCACATCATTCTTTATCATGTCATTAACGACACTGCGATCCATCTTAGATGATTTCACGTTGGCGAGCATTTCGCGGTGTGCCTGACGATGTGCATTCGTTGCGCCATTATGACTTGCTTGATTTGTTGTCTGCGCGGCTGCTGATATAGTGCCACACGCTATTATGAGAGAGCAAATGATGCCTTTGATATTCATGTTTTGTCAGTTCGAATTTCCAAATTAATCCGGAAATATAATTTTGGGTGTTGTTTAACGATGCAAAGATAATACATTTTTAAGT
>CAJUIJ010000016.1 GCA_910586175.1 uncultured Muribaculaceae bacterium
TTGGTGACGACAACATACTTTTTACATTGACCCGCTATAGATAATTCATGATATGGACATATGGCAAGATGTAAGATATAACAAGATGTAAGATATAAATCGATAAAATAATCACAACTTTAAATTTATGGGAAACTTTAACAAATTCGTTATCGCATCAGCGATGACAGCCTTTACAGTCGCCGGTGCAATGGCAGCCCCCTTCGGGCCGCGCCATTTCGACATCGGCAAACATGCTTGGCGCCATGCTTCAAAGTCTGCAACCATGGCGTTCAACACTGATCGCATGGAGCAAATCCGCAAGAACAATGAGATGTTGATGGGCCGCGCTCCGATGAAAACCATCAGCCCCGACATCACATTTGACGCGAACGACAAAATTGGAGACTTGGACGGGCCGAACGGCGAACTTTGGTTCTACACAGCAAACTATGTATACAAGACCATCACACATGAGGGTTATGAAGAGAAGGTTCTTCTGGAATACACATTCCGAATTTTCGATGCCAACGCCCGCGAGGTGGGAGTTATTCACGACAAAGTGCGCTATGATGAATATGAGGTCCGCACAGTGCAATGTGACCTCGTGGAATTCATCTCAAAGCACCAGTTTAACTCCGACGACAATTATGAAGTAATGATTGGCTTTGCCTTCAACCGTACATCAGTTGACGATAAGGGGGAAACTCATTACATGAACAACAGTTACCGCAACCTCGTCTACTCATTGGGAGGAGAGACCGAGATGGTGACTATGGAGACTCCCGAAGGTGATACCGTGACCAAGGAGGTCAGCAAGCCTGTGTATCGATTGGAAGGCACGGTGGGAGATGTAGTGAACGCCTCAACAGCCGATAAGGAGAGTTTCTTCATCACCATGTATGATGAGGCATTACCCGAGCCGGATTATGATGATATATTAGGTGATATATCAGGCGAAGAGACAGACACAAATACTGACAAAGATAATAATTTCTGGGAGGAACTCACTAATGCTCATATCACATTGAGAGTTTTGGGTAAAGTGGATGCCGAAGGCAATATGCCCGAACTTCTGAAATATGAAATACCCACACTCAAAATGCCCGGTGACCAGGAAGACACACTGCCGATGTTCTCGATCAGCGATGGCGAAGATTCGTTCTTGCTGGTGCAGCATTACAAGGAGTATTTCTACAACCGCTATGACTCCCCTACCGATGACATGTCGATGCGTGAGCATAACTCACTCGTCATAGACATCTATCGTTTCAAAGATGGCACCATTACGAAGTCAAGCACCACAGAGATTCCGGTAATCAAGGATTCAGGCGACCGTCTGCTCAGCACATTTTACTCCGTATGCGACATGCGCTATAAAGAGGATGTATACTTCACTGAAGATGGCAAACCCGGTTTCTTCGTTACCAAAACGAACTATTTCGCAGACGAAAGTGAAGAATCCAGCTACCATCATTATGACAGCGAAGGCAAGAAACTCAATGACTTTTTCATAAAAGCGGACAGTCACTTGGCAATGAGCCACATCGAAGGATTCGAGCCCCAGCATATGTTTGTATCATATGCCAATGGTGAATACGTATTCCACTTCGTGGACTTGCTTTCAGGCAAAGAGGTAACAAAATTCAGCTGCTACCTTGAGATAGATCCTGACTCCGACCCCGACATGCTTACCAGCAATATTGACCGTGTCAAGGTGGGCGACACTTACGAGTATGCAGTAGAGATGAGAACCCCAACTCTCGATGATAATGACAATACCATCAACCGCTACGCATGGTTTGACAAGTCAGGCAAATACCTGCGCACCGAAGAGGTCAACATGGGTCAGAACGTGCTTTACGCACAATCATATCTCGACACATATACGCTTCAGCCCGAACTCATCCTCAAAGATTCACACCGTGAGTACATGATGCTCGTGAAGCGTGCCATAGATGCCAATACCAAGAGTGAGGAACTTCTTATCGGACAGGCATTGAATCCGGAAGCTCCCGAAGGCAAGGATGTGCTGCTCATCACTCCCGACGAGCGTGGCGTATTGGCTAATATCAATCCCTTCACTATGCTCGACAAACCAATGCTTCACGTATACTTCTACGACCAGCCCACCGGCAAGATGAGTCTCGACATATATTATCTGCCATTTGACGGCTCAAAGGTAGAGGAGATTGAGGCAGCCGGCAGCGGCGCGGCGTTGACATTCGACGGCACCACGCTCTATGGCGAAGGAGAAATCAAGGTGTTCAACATCAGCGGCATGCAGGTGAAGAGCGGCAACGGCACACTCAGCGTGGCAGACCTCGATGGCGGCATATACGTGGCACTCTGCGGCAAGGACGTGCGCAAGTTCTCAGTGAAATAAATCATAAAACCACAATAACAAGATGAAAAGTATATATATGTCAGCACTGGCAGCTGCCCTCATAGCGGGCAGCGCCAGCATGTCAGCCTACAAGGTGACAGTAAAATGGAATGAGCCGGGCACAGTGCTTCTCGGCACAGGCTCACCCGCCAACGCCACACTGCTCGAAGTCTCTCCCACCGCTACAGAAAAGGAGATAGAGCTTGAGGAATACACGGAGGTATGCATGTTCCCGGCTGATGGCTATGTGCTCAAGAGCGTGCAACAGTCAGGCCAGCCCGACAAGAAGAACAGCATCAGCGGTAATGCCGCGCATGGACAACAGTCATATTATGGCTGCGGCAGCTCATGGGATGGCCGCACCATCACTGTGGAGACCGCAAAACTTGTGAAAGACAAGAGCTTCTCATTTACAGTGGAGAATGGAGCAGATTGCTTCGACGCTTACCTGAGCAAGCAGGAGTCGTTTGGCACAGGCACGTTGAAATATAATTACGGATACCAGCAGAACCTGAACCTCAAAGATGGTGTCAACACGGTGGCATATTCGGCAGAATATGTAAAAGACCTTACCATCACACTCAAGAAGGGCGTTGAGGCCAAGTCAATCTACAAGGTGACACGTAATGGAGATGAAGTAACTGCAACGGGCAATTCTTATGAGCTTAAAGATATCGTGCCCACCGACAAGGTAGTGGTGCGCGTATATGAAAATGAGGCACCCCCGGCAGCACCGGTTACACTCACCATATCATATCCGGAAGATATCGAAGGCTTCATAAAGAACATCTACAACTGGAACACCCGCAAGTTTATCGGCATGGATGACAACTACAACTTCACCATGCCTGCCGATCACAAGTTCACCGTGACCAAGGGCACCGAGCTTCAGCTCAACACCAACGACGGTTACACCCTCACCAAGTTCATGCTTGGAGATAGCGACATCACCGCCGACTATCAGGAGGAGAGCCACAAGATACGCTTCACTGTAGATTCTGATGTGACGCTCACCATCGAGGGTGCGGTGACAGTATATGCCGACGTAGAGTTTACCATCTATGCGATGAATGCCGACGGCGTAAGACTCTCATTGGGTGCCTATGACGCAATGCCCAACCCAATCAAGGATATCACCGGACAGGCAGGCGAACCTATCACCGACAACATCGTAATCCCATCTTACAAGATTGCCGACAAAGATGAAGGTTCTGGCGAAGGGTCGAGCACCGGAAACAATGGCATCACCATCCCATCGGTGACGATGACACCTGAAAACACTTTGAAATTTACAGTCAAAGTATCGGAAAAGACTCCTTACGTCTACGTATTGCCCGCAGTAGGCAGCTATATCCAGAGTTTCTGGGACAAGCAGCTTAAATTCACCATCGGTTATGCCGACGGCAATGAAGCAGACCAGCGCACACTCTATGTGGTGAGCCAGCCCTTGAACCGCAGCAGCCAGTTCACCGTGGAGCAGAAAGGTGCCGGCATCGTGGAGTTCTCACCGGCACAGTTCTACCAGCGCAACTGGGAGAACCCCTCGATCAGCTTCACAGTGGGAGAAGGCACCAAGACTTATGACTACTGCCCCGAATATGACAATCCGTTCACGCTCTACATCCCCAATAAGACCTCACTCACTACCGTGACACTCAACGGTCGCCAGGCGGGTATCAAGGAGAATGAGCTCGGCACATACACCATAGACTTCACCCAGGCCTACGAGTCGGCCAACTATGAGATTCCTACTCTCAAGATTAACACAGGCATGTCGGGTGTGGAAGAGATTGAAGATATAACCGACACGACAAGCGAAAGTCTGATTTACAACCTTCAGGGTGTGGCATTAGGCACAGAGCTCAACACGCTTCCCGCCGGCCTTTACATCCGCGACGGCAAGAAAATCATCAAGAAATAACTAACCCGGAGAGAGTGTGGATTCCGAATCATATAAGGAGTCCGCACTCCCCCACTATAACCAATCCATATGAAAGCAACCTATACATTGACAGCAGCGCTTCTGCTTGCGGGAGCTTCTGCCGGCGTTATGATTGCAGGCGGCAACACTGCTGTGCTCGCCGAGGCAGCCCAGACATTCGAGGTGTCCTCTACACCCGAAAATGGTGCAACCGTGAAACAATTCAACGAGATCACCATCAAGATCAACTCTCAGATGGGAGAATTCATGGTATTGACCGAGGATGCCAAACTCAGCGATGTCACAGTAACAAAAGAGGGTGGCAGCGCAGTGGCAGCAACGGGGTTCGGCGAACCGGGCATGGACGACAGCACCTTTGAGCTGCTCTATCCGATAGAGTTCCCCACTCAGACAGAGGCCGGCAAATACACCATCAGCTTGCCTGAAGGCTTGTTTGTGGAATCGGTATACGATAATCAGAAGGATGCCTTTGTGCCGGCAGAAAACGGCAAGGTGAATGCAGCCACCACCATCTCAATCACCGTTGACCCCAACGCAAAGAACCCCATCGACAACTTCACACTCAGCCCTGCAAGCGGCTCAGTGGTGGGTTCGCTCAACGGCATGTACATCCTCTTCCCCGAAATTGACAACATGTCAATGCCCTACAATTCGTCAGAAGATGTGGAGATGACACTCAGCAACGGCACCGTGACCTACAACGCCAGCGCTATGGTAGACTGGGACTGGTATGAGGGTGGCAAGAAGATGAACTTCAGCTTCACCGACGACAACTATGAAGATGCAGTACTGACACCGGGCAAATGGACACTCAATGCCCCTGCCGGTGCATTTGAATATGAGGGCACAAAGAGCGAGGCATTCACCGCCGAATATACCATCGTGTCGCCCTCTGAGACAACATTCACAACATGGAACACATTCCCGGCAAATAATGCCGAGCTGAAGAACCTCAGCAGCGTGCGCCTCATGTACAAGATGAACGACCTTGAGGCTTCGCTCAATGTGGACAGCAATCTTCTCGAAAAAATCACCCTCACCCGCGACGGCAAGAAGATGTGGGTGGATTTCGAACTTGGTGATCCTGAGATGATCATGAACGATGCTGTGGTGATGATTCCACTTTCGTTTGACAATCAGAACATGCCCGGCGAGTTTGAGCTTACAATACCCGAAGGCTTCCTTTATCAGACAAAATATAACGAAACTACACAGGAGTTCGGTGTATTCGACGGCTACCAGCAGAGTGCAGAGCAGGTGCTCAAATTCACAATCGCTACAGATGCAGAAGGCTTGTTTGACGACTACTCACTCTCACCTGAGACAGAAAATGGAGTCGTAACCTCGCTCAGCGATATGACACTTACCTTCAACTCTATCCCCTCTTACATCAAAGCTAACGTTATCGCATTTGAAGATATCACCCTCACTCAGGGAAGCACTGTATACACCGGTATCGTAAAAGAATCCAACAGTGCCTCCAACCTTGCATACGACATCACCTTCGTAGACAGCAACGACCAAGTGGTGACACCCGGCTCAGGCAAATGGACACTTGAGATACCCTCGCTCTACTTCTCACTTGACTCCGACCGCAGCGGCGAAATCAAGCGTGAATATGAGGTTGTGCCCATCAAACTGACACCTGCATCAGGCTCCACACTCAGCGAGATTACATATTTCGAGGTTTCATTCCCCGGCGCCAAGAATGTAGAATTTGTGGGTGCAGAATATATGATTACGCTTACAGCAGGCCAGTCATCTGGCATACCCTCATTCGATGTAGCCAAGGTGGATGGTGCGACAGACCCGACATTCCGCTTGACTCCCCCCGAAGGCTTTGCAGAGCCTGCACTCGGCACAGTGAACTTCAACATCGAAGAGGGAGCATTCCTCATCGACGGCGAAGCAGGAGCTACTGTAGGCAACTCACCGCGCGTGCATGCCACATACATCTACGACCGTCCGGTGTCGCAGACCTATACCCCCGAACCCAACAACGCCGAGGTGCTTTGCCAGTCATGGGGTTACACCGTGGGCTTTGCCTTTGACGAGACAGTATCGCCTCGCTTCACTGATATGCAGACATTTAACGGAATTGAAGTGAAATTTGACGACACAGTGCTCACCATAGGCACCGAAAACCAGGCATATGCCGGCAAAGCTGACTGCGCATACAGCGTGATGGAAAACATCCTGACATTCATGGTCATCAACCAGGAATATCACAAGGAGGGTAAGATTACCGTGAAGCTTAACGCTGATGCTTACACCCTCTCAGGCAACCCCGGCTTCGACGTGGAACACAGCTGGAATGTGGTTATGCCAAAGACAATCGAATTCACGCTTACTCCCGCCGGCTCTGAAGATAAGAACAAACCGGCTGAAGTGACTACATTCAACAACTTGATGCTCACATTCGACAACGCTTCCAAGGCAGAAGTGTTCCAGCCTACCGGCATATCGCTCAAGAAAGATGACTATTCACTCTTCATGACAGCCTCCATTGAGCCGGTGGCTGACTCAGAGAAGCCCGAATTCAAGCTCATCTTCACACCCGAAGAGGGCAAGCAATTCTCAAACGGCAACTATGAGCTTGAGATACGTTACGACACATTCACCCTCGATGGCATCTACACATGGCCTGCCAACTACACCAACATCGTGCGTTACTTCAAATTTGAAGACGACAGCGCAGTCAATGAGATAGAGGCCGGCGAAGCAGAGAACGTTACAGTAGTGACACCCGACGGCAAGGTGGTGCTCCACAATGCCCCCGCCTCTCAGCTCAAGAGCCTTGACAACGGCATCTACATTGTGAATGGCAAGAAGATAGTAATCCGATAATTGAGTTTAAGGTCTTTCAGTAGTAGAGTTACGGGGTTCGTAACTCTACTACTGAAAACTAAACGCCTATATAATACACATGAAGAAACAATTGTTATTTGGAGCGGCAGCATTAATTGCCATGGGCGTTTCAGCTGCACCGCTCACCCCCGAGGAAGCGCTTTCGCGTATTGACGGAGGCATGATGAAAGCCTCAGGACTCAACAGTCTTAAAGGGGCAACACTCAGTTATACTGCAAAAACTGAAGCCGGCAATCCGGCAGCTTACGTGTTCAACAAAGGACACAATGGATATGTTGTGGTCAGTGGTGACGACTTGGCATATCCGGTGCTCGGCTATGCTGACAACGGAAACTTCGACGCAGAGAATATGCCCCCGCAGATGAAGTGGTGGCTTGGCGAATATGCACGTCAGATAGCCTATGCCACAGAGCATGGTGCGACACAAAATAACGGCATCGCCCGTAAGGTTGCGAAAGTGAACGGTGAAGCGATAGCTCCGCAGCTCAAAACCATGTGGGACCAAGTGGAGCCATACAACAATATGTGCCCGCTTTTCGGCGCACAGAGAACCTACACCGGTTGCGTTGCAACAGCCATGGCCCAGGTGATGAACTACTGGAAATATCCGGAAGTCGGACAGGGTCAGATCAGCTACAACAGCGAAAGCCTCGGCAAGCGGTTGTCGCTCAACTTTGCCAACCGCAAGTTTGATTGGGCCAACATGCTCGACACTTACCTGCCGGGTCAATACACAGAAGCACAGGCCGACGCAGTGGCTTATCTGATGAAGGCAGCCGGATATTCCGTAAAAATGGACTATGCTCAGGATTCGTCGGGAGCATTGGCAATGAACATCGCCAACGGACTCCGCAAATACTTCAACTACGATTCCAACATATTCTACACCCTGCGTGAATATTACTCTACCACTCAATGGGCACAGATGATATATGACAATTTGAAGAATGTCGGCCCGTTGCTCTATGGCGGCGGTTCGATGCTCGGCGGCGGTCACTCATTCGTGTGCGACGGCTACGACGGCAACGGCTATTTCCACTTCAACTGGGGCTGGAGCGGCATGTCTGACGGTTACTTCTCGCTCGACGCTCTCAATCCGTCGTCGCTCGGCTCTGGCGGTGGCGGCGGCGGTGGCTACAACTTCACGCAAGATGCAGTGTTCGGCATTCAGCCACCCACAGGCAAGCCCACAGAAGACCGTCCGTTGGCAGTCACACAGATGGGTTCGTTATTCGGTGAGATTTCAGGCAGCACGCTCGCTTTCGGTCTCTTCGTGCAGGAGGGTGCCGCTTGGGTGAATTATAACCCCACCGACATGAAGGTGCAGTTTGGTGCCATTATCGAGCCTCTTGGCGAAACCCAAGGAGAGAAGAAGTTCACACTCATATCAGACAAGCGATACAACATTGTGCCCGGATATGGTGCTGACCCCAACTCCATGAAGCCGCAGGTCAACCTCAATGACCTCAACCTTGCCGATGGCAAGTATAAGTTTACAATCGCAACGATTGCAATCGGAGAAGAAAATGCACAGCCTGTGCCTGTGCTCTATCCTTACAGTTGCTACAACTATGTGATTGTGGAGAAACAAGGTGACAAATACAGAGTGTCGGTCGAAGATGTGTATACGTTCGATGTGACAGGGGGTGAGATTGTAGGCGACCTTTATGCCGGATGTCTCGCCACGGTGAAGCTCTCAATAGAGAACACATCAGATCTGGAATTGACCAAAGGTTTCGCACCTGCGCTCATATATAATGGAGCCATCTATTATCTTGGCGAGAGCATCTTCGTGACTTTGAAACCCGGAGAGAAGCTGACCCGCGAATGGGTGACATCGTTCACCGCCACCCAGCAGCAGGTGCCAAGCACAAAACAGGACACCGAGTTTTACCTGACTTTCTTCGATGAGGGTACATACAACACTTACGAAAACTCGATCTACAAGAAAGTTGTGATGAAAGCAAGTCCCTCCTTGCCTCAGGTGACAGTGACATCTGCACCCGTTATCAAGGATGCCAAGGTCAAGAAGGTGAAAATAAGCGGCAGGACATATGATGTATATCAGGTGGAAAACCGTATGGATATCCCTGTGGAGAGCAATCTGATGCTCAAGAAGGGCTACTTCTCATACAATGTCATGGCCTGTGTTGTGCCATTGGTTACCTCAGGCGACGGTCAGGTGGCAGTGCTTACCTACGGCAGCTCACCGATAATGCTGACAGTGGGCGAAGAGGCCAAGTTCAGTACAAACCTCGGTTTTGCCACAGCAGAGCAAGACAAATATTATCAGCTCGTCATGGCATATGAAGTGCAGGGTGGACTGGCCGCCCTCTCCACCCCGACATCTATCTTCCAGCTCGCCGACCTCAGCGGCGTGGAGGAGATCGAGGATGAGACACTCAACGAAGCTGCCGACAACCGCATCTTCAATCTTCAGGGCGTATATGTGGGCAACGACCTCGAGTCGCTTCCTTCAGGAATATACATCGTGAACGGCAAGAAAGTGCGCAAATAACAGCAGCAATAATCAGAATTACGGTAGAGTCAAAACAACTCTAAAGCACTCCGATAATTCTTACGTCCATATCGGATTGCGGAAAAATTTCCGCAATCCGATATTTTTTTATAAATTTGCAACCTAAAGCAAAAATTAGACTTATGAAAGCTTATGTATTTCCCGGACAGGGAGCCCAGTTTGTAGGAATGGGCAAAGATTTGTACGATAATAACGCTGAGGCCAAGGAGCTTTTTGAGAAAGCTAACGAAATACTTGGTTTCCGTATCACAGACCTGATGTTTGAGGGCACAGAGGAAGACCTTAAGCAGACCAAGGTGACACAGCCGGCCATCTTCCTTCACAGTGTGCTTTTGGCTAAGAGCCTCGGTGAGGATTTCCAGCCTGACATGGTGGCAGGCCACAGCCTCGGAGAGTTCTCCGCACTCGTGGCAGCCGGTGCGTTGAGCTTCGAAGAGGGTCTCAAACTTGTGTCGAAACGTGCGCAGGCCATGCAGAAAGCATGTGAGATGCGCCCCTCCACAATGGCAGCAGTGCTTGCCCTTCCGGATGAGAAGGTGGAAGAACTCTGCGCTGAGGTCGATGATGTTGTTGCTCCGGCCAACTATAACTGCCCCGGACAGGTGGTAATATCGGGCACAATCGAGGGTATCGATGCCGCATGCGAGAAGATGCTTGCAGCCGGTGCGAAGCGTGCCATGAAGCTGAAAGTGGGTGGTGCATTCCACAGCCCGCTCATGCAGCCCGCACAGGAAGAGCTTGCAGAGGCAATCGAGGCAGCAGAATTTCAGACTCCCCGCTGCCCCATATATCAGAACGTGGATGGCAAACCCCACACTGACCCCAAGGAAATCAAGGAGAACCTCATCAAGCAGCTTACCGCACCCGTGCGTTGGACATATGATGTGCAGGCAATGATTGCCGATGGCGCCAACGAGTTCGTCGAGCTCGGTCCCGGCTCTGTGCTTCAGGGTTTGGTGAAGAAGATTGACCGTTCTGTGGCAACTTCAGGCATGCAGTAAATATGAACATAGCGATAGTTGGAGCAAGCGGGGCAGTTGGGCAGGAGTTTCTCCGGGTACTCGATGAGCAGAATTTCCCGATTGACAATCTCAGGCTTTTCGGTTCTAAACGCTCAGCCGGTCAGACACGCACATTCAGAGGTAAGGAATATGTGATAGAGGAGCTGACACATGACTCAGACTTCAGCGACGTAGACATAGCCTTCACATCGGCCGGTGCCGGCACTTCGAAAGAATATGCCGACACAATCACGGCACATGGCACCATAATGATCGACAACAGTTCGGCATTCCGCATGGATGCAGATGTGCCTTTGGTGGTGCCGGAAGTCAATCCGCGCGATGCTCTCGACCGTCCACGCGGCATAATCGGCAATCCCAACTGCACCACCATCCAGATGGTGGTGGCACTCAATGCCATTGAGAAACTAAGCCATATCACCAACGTGCATGTGGCTACCTATCAGGCAGCCAGCGGTGCCGGCGCCACTGCCATGCAGGAGCTTCAGAACCAGTATGGGGAGATAAGCCGAGGCGAAAAGCCGACCGTGGAGAAATTTGCCCACCAGCTGGCCGATAACGTAATCCCTCACGTCGACATCTTCCTCGACAATGATTATACGAAAGAGGAGATGAAGATGTATAACGAGACACGCAAGATCATGCACAGCGATATCAAGGTGTCGGCAACATGCGTGCGCGTGCCGGTGCTCCGTGCCCACAGTGAGGCGATATGGGTCAAGACAGAAAGCCCCGTCACAGCGGCTGAGGCACGCGCGGCCTTCGAGAATGCCGAAGGAATCGTGGTGGTGGAAGAGCATGACGGCAAGAAGCACTACCCTATGCCACTCTTCGCTGCCGGCACCGACCCGGTATATGTGGGCCGCATTCGCCAAGATGTAAGCGACCCTTGCGGGCTGACATTCTGGGTAGTGGCCGACCAGATAAAGAAAGGGGCGGCCCTCAACGCAGTGCAGATAGCCCAATGGCTTATCGCCAATGACAAGTGACTGAATTCAATCCGGAATAATTAGATAGCAGGGGGGCGAAGAGATAATTCTTCGCCCCCCTGCTTGATTTCTACGTGACAAGCCGACAGCAAGAATAAGTCTCATCTGACCTAAAGCCGACCTAAAATAATTTTGGATACTAAATGAAAATTTAGTATTTTTGAGAAATCTTCACAACATGCAGGACATATGGCACAGATAATACCGGCAATCACTGATATTTCCAACAAGATAATCAGACTCCGAGGCGAACTTGTATTGCTCGACCGCGACGTAGCAGAACTTTATGGCACGGAAACAAAATTCATAAACCAAGCAGTAAAGAATAACCCCGACAAGTTTCCCAAAGGATACGTATACTCTCTTGACAAACAAGAATTTGCAGACTTGAGGTCAAAAATTTTTACCTCAAACGCCACAACTGGAAGACGAGGAGGCACTCGTTATCTTCCCAATGTATTCACCGAGAAAGGGCTTTATATGCTTGCCACTATCCTCAAAGGCAAGAAAGCTGTGGCCGCAACATTGCAAAATTAAATTATGAAAAAATTCTGGGCTGAGATTATCGCAGGTGTTATTCCTGACAAGATGCTGCGCAATCAGTGGCGCGGCAAACTCCGCTATGGGCTATCAAACATACGCAAACTCAAACGAGCTATTAAGGGGCATACGGAGCCTCCTCAGCATTATCTTGCTGTCTGCGCCATTGCAAAGAATGAGGGGCAATATTTCAAGGAATGGCTCGACTGGCATATGGCGCAAGGTGTGGACAAATTTTACATCTATGACAACAGCAGTGAGGATGATACGGCCGCAGTGCTGAAGCCATATGTGGATAAAGGCATTGTGGAATATATCAACTGGCCGGGCGTGGCAATGCAGCTTCCCGCTTATGACGATTGTCTGGAGCGTCATCGTTTCGACTCTCGCTGGATTGCTTTTATCGACTTGGATGAGTTTATCGTTCCTGTGAAATATGATACACTAAGAGAATTTTTGCAGGATGCCGAGCAGTATTCGGCGGTAGAGATAAACTGGTTGATATATGGCAGCGGGGGTGCGAAAGAACATGAGCCGGGGGGAGTGATGCAACGCTTCCACAAACATTCGGAAGGCAACCATATACTCAACCGCCATGTGAAGAGCATCGTGGACCCGAGACGCGTATGCAATATGATAGGATGTCATGAGGCTGCCCGTATAAGAGGCAACGCAGCCGACTCACACCTGCAACCCTTGAAGCGAAGTTTTCGCGACCGCGAACCCCAACAGGATGTGATTAAGATAAATCATTATGCAGTGAAGTCGTATGACGAGTTTTTGGAAAAACGGGCACGCGGCCGGGCCAGGGGACGCATAAGAATGCGAGAGCTGGAATATTTCGACCGCTTTGACCTTAACGACATCGAAGATTAAGAGTGTGAAGTCAAGATGATTTCACACTCTTAGGGATAGAGTTTTATTTTTCGAAGGTGGATTTGTCGGGGAAACGGGTTTCAAGGAAATTCTTGACTATGCGCCTGTCATCATCAGTGGCGAATTGCGAATCGTTGACGCAAAAGAAAGTGGGGTTTAGCTTGTCAAACTGCTCATACAGCTCATGCTTATGGATCGGAAGCCTCAATGATGTGTGCTCGTCAACATAGATAGGCACCCCCCTGCCGCACTCTATGTCAACATATGAATAGAGATTGCGATGCACATCTGTGGCTCCCCTTTTATGGTTATTGGCCGTTGCGTCAAGCTGCGACTTAAACATTGCATAAGTATCGGCATAGCTGCTCTTCAAATAAGCATCGATATTATGGTGAGTGCGCGGACTGTAATAACGTCCAAAGCGATGCAACATCATGCGCGCGGCATTATCAATGGCCTTGTTGTATGGTTCAAGGGTGCGACCGAGCACCTTCTCCTTGTACCAGACGAGCAGGCGTTTCAGCGGACGCTTGTTGAGCCTTACAATCACTTTTCCATCTTTAGGGAAGAAAGTTTCCGGAAATACCGGCTTATTAAGCATCATATCGTCATTGGCATACAGAAATCGCTCCGACAGGCCGGGTATCTTGTAAATATTATGTTCTATCACATTAGAGTTAAAGCAGGGTACAGCATCAGGTGGCAATATAGAATTCTGGGATACTATGTGAACCCTTGGATTTGATGTGTCGATCCAAGATGGAGTCTGGTCATCGGTCACAATGTAGATGTTACGTACCCACGGTGCATATCTATCCACTGAACGGAGACTGTACATCAATTCATCATTGTCTTGATAGCGGCCTTTGCAGTTGGCAGCTACATTCTCGCGAGGTTTACCTATAAACTCATCGCGTTTGGCACGCCACACCGGATCATTGCCGTCCACCCACAAATACACAAGGTCAATCGGTTCTATATTTTTTTCCATAAAAACTTTTCAAATAGGGATGCTACTCCACAACTTCGATATTCAATCTACCAACCCAATCGTGCAGCCACATCGGGATAATTTGCCAACACGGTTTCAAGGGCTTTCACATTGCGGTCTTCTGCTGTCTGATAATTCACTGTGCGAAGCGAGATGTCGCGTGACTTGTTGAGGTCCTTAGTCTTATTGCGCCCGAAAGGCACCGGCATCACCTTAGTACCGTTGGCCACTGCTGCTGCCCAAAACCATATATCGTCGGTGGTAGGTGCCAGCTTGGTGAATTGGTTCGGGTCTATCATATCCTGCTTCAAAGCATGTGGAGGATACAGCACACCTCCTACACCGGTGAGCAACACATCGTAGGCACCACGGTTTTTCTTCAGCAGGAAATGCCATTTCTTAAACTTAGGCCACTCACGATAAGGCCTGCCATGCAACATCTTTCGCGCACGGTGAGCCAGCACCACATCAGGATACCTATCGTGCCATTTCAGCAAATCGCGCAGCATATCCTTGTGATAGTCCACATCATCGTCGATCGTCACTATTATATCTTCGGGAAAATCTGCCAAGGCCGGCACCAACTTCATGTAAGACCTCAGATCCGGCACATGGTTACGAATCTCCAATACCCCGTTTTGCTCCACGAGTTCGAGAAGTTCATCGGGAAGTCCGGAATCACCAAAATCAGGCAATGCAAGATAAAGCACTATCTTATCAGGTAGTGCAGAACCCCGCAATATTGACTTTATAGCCTCCGTGGCATAAGATATGGCAGGAGGGAAAGAGGTCAAAGAGACCACAACCTTCGGCTTATCGCAGTTTGAATCAAACATAATCATTCATTAACATTACACATGCCCGGCATAACCCTTTGGCGCACTTCCGGATAGAGGGCTAATATCTTTGCAAGAGCCTCTGCGTTAAGGTCTGTGCCCCCCTTAAAGTTGGTAGTTTTGAGTGAAAGAGATTTTGGCTTCTTCAGGCCCTTTGGTTTGTTATGGCCGAATGGCACCGGGAGTATTTTAACGCCATTGGCCACGGCTGCAGCCCAAAACCAGATATCGTCGGTTGTGGGTGCAACCTTGGTGAACAGGTCTACGTCGATCATCTCACGCTTGAGGGCATGAGGAGGATATAGCACACCACCCACACCTGTCTGTATGTTATCGAAGCGTGCTTGTATTCTCTTGGTGAGGAAATGATACCACCTATATTTACGCCATTTGCGATATGGCAGTCCCGGCTTCATCAGCTTTACACGATTAGCAATCACGGCATCAGGATACCTGGAATGCCAACCGAGCAGGTCGCGCACGAGATTGACGTGATAATCCACGTCATCGTCGATTGTGATTATCACAGAGTCCGGGAAATCGGTTAGAGCCGGCACAAGCTTACGGTATGACCTTATGTCGCGGTCATAATTCCTTATTTCGAAAATGTCTGAACTTTTTTCCAACTCACGGAGCTCTTCGGGGATTCCCTCTTCGCCAAACTGGCTGAAAGTGAGATAAAGCACGAGACGGTCAGGGAGCACCGAGCCTCGGAGTATAGCCTTTATGGCACCGATTGCATAAGGTATTGCAGCCGGAAATGAAGTCAAAGAGACTACAACGTGCGGTTTTGGATCAGCTGTCATGAGAGTTCGAAGCTTGATTTTTCAGGCAGGATTGTCTCGAAGGCCTCCTTTAGGTCTGCCATCACTTGCCCGTAATTGTGAATGCGCTTATTGTCGTTGAGACATACCAAATTATATGACTGGTTGCGGATTGCCTGCACCGCCTCTTTGGAGCGCACCATGAGCGGAAACATTTTTGTGTCGGCATAAGTGTTATAGGGCACAAAGTTGCCCTTGCATATCTGCCATGTGCGGAAGAGTTCGGGAGTCAGGTCGTTGAGCGCACGGAAACGGTTGACCGATGTGGCTGTAAGTTCATCGCCGGCAGCCTGCCACACTTCCTCAAATGTAGACTTGAGATAAGGCTGGGCATTGTGAGGTGTGCGCAAGGTAATGAACTTATTGTAGGGGAGCATGAGATAGTTCCAGAACAGTTTGGAACCATAGCTCGGGTCGAACCACTTGTCGCGGTCGGCATTTATCACCTCCTTCTTGTCGAAATGACGGTTTATGATGCGTATATTGTTTTTGATTCTCACATACCATTGCGACCATGAGGGATTGTACTGAAAAATTGCAATGTCACAAGGCAAGCCATTGCGGAAGAAACGGTCGGGAGCAATATTGTTGATGATATAGAAGTCATCGTTGAAATATATGAAATGCTCGGCCAGACCGGGAATTTTGTGCAGATAGCGCTCTATCACCACTGAGTTGTAGGTAGGGAGGAACTTGCCCGGGATATAGTCCTTGTGGTCCACAAGGTTGAGTTTCGGGTTTGATGTATCGAGCCATTCGGGCTTCTGACCGCTCGTGACGAAATGAATCTTACGTACCCAAGGCGCGAACTTCTCCACACCTCTAAACCAGTAGCGGAGCAACCCATAGTCGCGAAAACGGGTCTCGGAAACACCATTGGCAGTGTTGCCCTTGTCGCCGGCATATTTCTCGAACTCGGTTCGCCATTTGGGGTCGGTCATATCGACCCAGGTTACTATTATATCAATATCCATGAGAATTTTCAGATTTGGTTAACGTCAAGCCTTGTCGGACTTGTCGGACTTGTCTGACTTGTCTGACCTGTCTGACTTGTCGGACTTGTCGGACCTGTCGGACCTGTCTGACCTGTCTGACCTGTCGGACTTGTCGGACTTGTCGGACTTGTCGGACTTGTCGGACTTGTCAGAGGCGTCTGACTTGGGTATCGCGTATTTGAAGCGGTTGTGAGTCCAGAGGTAATACTCCGGATGCTCGCGTATCTCCTCCTCGAGTCGCTTGAAGTAGAGGTCGGTAAGTTCGAAGTCGCTCAGTTTCTCGGGGTCAGGTGCGAGTTCTTGAAACTCCGCTTCGTAATATCCGCGCTTCACTTTGTGCACTTTCATGAAAAATGCACCGAAGCCGAAATGCTTGGTAAGTTTCTCCGTGCCTGTAAGCACCGGCACGCGATGGTTAAGGAAGTCGATAAAATATTTCGACTCGCGGCGTTTGGGCGATTGGTCGGCAATGAAGCCGATTATTACCGGCAGTGGGTCGTGCACTGCCTTGGCTATGTGGCGCACCGTCTCGCGCATAGGCACACAGGTATTGCCGAAGCGTTCGCGTATGTGCAGCATAAGGTCGTCCATCGGCTTGTTGGCAAGCTTATGATATATCTGGTAGCAGGTGGAATATGTGTTGAGCCACATGCCGCTTGCGGCTATCCATTCCCAATTGCAGTAATGTCCGATATATGTGGAGTATGATTTACCCTGTCGCAGCAAGTCGTTGACGTGGTCAATGTTGGTAAATTTCATGCGCCGCTGCATCTCGGCAGAGGAGATAGTACACATCTTCACCGTTTCCATAACCTGATCGATGAAGTGATGATAGAACTTCTTCTCAATGCTTATAATCTCGGCCTTTGATTTCTCGGGAAATGAGGATGTGAGATTTTTGCGCACAATCTTGCGCCGATAACGCACCACATGATATACAGGGACATACAGGATGTCGGAAATGACATACAGCACACTTAACGGTATATGTGACAATAGTTTGATCAGACTTGGGAGCAAACTGCGCATGATAACAATCCTCTGGGGGAGCCAATGGCATCCGATTTTGCGCAAAGTTACAAAAAATTCCTTTACACTCCCAATTATAGGGCAGCTAAACGCTCCCTACCGCAACAAATTTTGATTCATATTATCTCTTCTAATAATGCGGAGGCCTCCAATATTGGAAGCCTCCGCAAAATGATATATGTGTCTGTACTGATTACAGTGTAAGCAGAGACTTTATCTTACGATCTCTTTTGTAATTTCGTTGCCGCGACGAACCAAATATAAGCCATGTTCGGGATTCTCAACAGAACGGCCCTCCATATCGTAATATTTAACCGGTTCGTTGTCAGCATCCACACCTTGAATGCCGGAATCGCCTATGCTGCGTATCTCCGAGAAACGTCCCCATTCGGAATCAGCCTTGTATGCCTCGACTGATTCTGCCGGCACGAAAAGCACACCGGACTTATAAACCGATGCATCAAACATCGAACCACCCGGTATAACGGTAGAAGTGAGTCCCTTGGGCGGACGGATGGCCTTGCATGTCACACTACGTATATTATTTGCAAGATAAAACGAGAGCTCTTCTACAAGCTGAAGTGAAGAGGGTAATGTTATCTCCTTTATATTTCGAGCATTGTAGAACGAGGCATTACCTACAGTCACGACACCTTCGGGCAACTCATAGGCAATACCGGCCCGCGCCGCCGGATATTGTATCAGCTTGTCGCCTTCCGCATCGAAAAGCACCCCGTCGGTGCTTTTGAAACTTTCATTGCCATCGACAACATTGATTTCAGCCAATGATTCGCACTCCGAGAATGTCAATTGAGGTATTGTCTTGAGGCCTGATCCAAGCGTTATGCTCTCAAGGTAACGGTTGGCACTCAAGGCATAGTCGTCGATTCCATGCACATTGTCGGGCATTACAAAACTTTTGACTTTCTTACCACCCGGATAAGCCAGCAAATAAATGCCCGATGCACTACCCTTTCCACTGTAAAGCACTCCATCTATCGATACATACTCCTCATTTGCCTCATCTACGTTTATCTCCGTCAAGCCAAAACACTGTTGAAACACTCCATCGCCCATATCTCCAAGAGATGCAGGAAGCGTAACCGATGTCAGATCCTCGCAATATTCAAAAGCATAGTCGCCGATACGAAACACAGTAGAGGGGATGTTCATATCGTAGAGCGAATAACAATGGCTGAAAGCCTGATTGCCGATATAACTTATACCTTCGGGCAACACCAGAGTGTAGAGTCCCTGATTGTTGAACATCGCTAAATCTCCCACCTGCGTCACCTTGAAAGTCTGCAAATTGTAAGACACCTGCGCCGGAATCACAACATCTCCACGGTAAGTGCTTACGTAACCGGTCGCATCCGCATTAGTGGTGGCATAGGTCAGGGCCGCAGTCTTGCGACTTGATGTGTTGGACAACACGTTGTAATATGCGCCATCATACACAAAATCGTAGGCAGAAGCACTCATCGCTACAGCAACTAAAGATGCAGCTAATGTTATCAACTTAATGTTCATCATAGTCAATTTCTAAAATGGCCCCTCGACAAAGGCCGTTGCAGACTCTATCGAGGGGCACGAAACATGTTAATACATTGTGTTGCGTTATTTTACAAACTTGGCGCGAGCATCTCCGGCACGAACGATATAGACTCCGTTGCCAAGATGTGCAGTCGAAATCACCGTGCGCGAATTCACCTGAGCCGAAGCCACTTTCTCGCCGGCAGCATTGAACACCTCTGCCAAGCAACAGTCACCGCTGACAATTATATCGTCACCCTCAACGCTAATGCTCACCTTTTCGGCTACCATCTCTTCGAGACCCGACATGTTGCCCTTCTGGAACACATGCAATTTCACACGCGAACCGGCCTGCGCCACATACACATCAGTCTCACGCGGATCCGTAGAGTCATTTTTATCAAACGTAAGCGTGGCCGTGTACACATCGTTCTCGCCATCTTTAGGCAACGCTGAACATGAAATCCAATCGGCTTTTGTCACACCGTCGGCAGTCACTGCCCATGTGTCAGGACCATGCATAGCCCGGATATCCAAAGTGTGACTACCACCTTCACAAGGCATCTCGATATCGGCATTTGCACCCGGCATAGCCTCCATATATGAGTAGCTTGCCCCGAGAGCCATGATAAGACCGGCGAAATGACCCTTGGATAAAGGATAATAGTTGAGATTGTAGAACGTATCGTATGTACCTCCATTCTCTTCATTCTCATATACCATCATGTAAACTACAGAATTGCCAAATATCTTATCATCCTCTGACCTCATATATGGTATGGCAATACCGTCATTACCCTCGATATTGTAAGGAGATACAAGCACCAGCAGATCGCCATCGGCAGTTACAGGCACATCAAGCTTAAAGCGGAGGTTTTTGTAATTACCGACTTCTATTGCCGGCGAAGAATTAATCTCAGCACCTGTGAGCGTGGATTGACCAATCACGGTGGCGCTTTCTTCATATTCATCTTCGGGGAGACGGAACACAGTCAGCACGAAAGAGGTTTTTTCATCAAGCATGCCGTTGGCATCACCGGTCACTTGGGCTGTCACATCCACATAGTCGAAACCATAAGGCACATCCGTTGCGGCATAGAGACTACCCACTCCGAGAACATCGAGACTTTCAGGGAGACGGCCAAGCAGCATTTCCCATTGGTTGTTGATGTCGGCATGAAGTCCGATAGTTGACTTACTGATCGCCAGAGAGCCCGTGGGATCGAGAAAATCATAATAGGCCACACCAAGTGGACCGTCGTAGCCATCCTTACCTTTGCCATAAAGACGTCCGCCGGCCTGCATCAACGAATAATTTGACCGGTAATCGGCAGAACGGCTCTCAAACTTGCCGGTGAGCAGCGGTGCCGGATAAGTCTGTCCTAAAGTATAGGCCGGAGTGATGAGATTTTTGGCCTCAGAAGTAGCTGAAGAACCATCTGCCACGGCATAAGTCCATTCGTTTGAGAGAATATCCTCGGAAGTGTTTGCCCATGTGGCTTCCACACCGAAAGGAATAAGCATGCGGTAATCACCATCAATCTCCTGCATAGTCGGTGTAAGAGACTGCTGTTTGAAGAAACCGCCCGGAAGTGTATATGAAGGCTTGGGCATAGGCACGCCGAGAGCCACATCATCAAGAGCCATGCCCTGACCATTGACACCATAGTAGCGGAATGCAACCTTTACATCTTTTCCCACGAAGTCAGACACGTTGACATATATGGGAACGTAAGCGTTTCCATCATAGCGGCTCATATCGGCCAAGAGCTGCTCCTGAGTGTAATTTTGATTGATGTAATCTTTGAGGCTCCACAACTTGATCCATTCTGAATCACTGTTGCCCTCACCCTCGGTCACATATACTTCAAGAAGGTTATTCTCGCCGGAGAAGTCCTTCTTATCACGGTTATACAGACACCAACCCGGACGGAACTGCAACTTGAAATATAACCATTCTTCCTCCTTAGGGTTGAGGGTCGGGGTAACAAGCCATTCATCCTGCTCAAGATTGCCACCCTCCTTCTCAGCCCACATCACATCGCACATTATAAATGCGAAGCATTCGCCTGAATAGGATGTGGTTGCGAATTGCGATGGTATACTTCCGGTTGTCTCATTGCTCATCGTAAGCCATGTGAGGTCCCATTTGTTATCATTGTTTCCGACATGAGCATTACCTTTGCGGCTGAATTCCGACCAGCCCTGAGGCAGCCAACGGTTGGCCACGTTGCCGAATGCCGAAGGATCGCGTTCTTCAAAACCTTCGAAAAAGCTGTTGCGGTTTTCACCATCCGCAGCGGCTCTTTGTGCATTCAAAGAGCTTTTAAGCTGCTTGCTGAACGCTGCCGGTGCAGTTTTTCCCGCCTGCGGGGTTTCTTCCTGTGGTATAACTGCCAATGCCCCAAGCGCGGGGAGGGCGAGTCCCAATGCAACAAAAGTAGTTCTATTCATAAATATAAATTTGGTTTGTTATTTTCTGCCGGGCAAAAATGCCCGGCAGAAATGATAAATTAATGCTTTACTTTTCACAAGTCCAACTTGCGAGACTTGAATTAATGCTTTCAGATTGTCAGTTTAAAGGTCCGTGAACCAACGCGAACAATGTAGACTCCGGATTGCAGCGTTTCAATGCAGACTTTTGCAGGAGCCTTTGATATACCGGCCACCTCAAGTCCGTTGGCCGAGAATACATTCACACTCATGCCTTCGGCACCCTCCACTATAATGGTACCCTTGTACGCTTTCACTGCTACATCAGATGTCGAGACCTGATCCAAGCCTGCATACTTGGGCTTGAATTCCACCAGCACTTCATCGGAGCCGTTGTCGGCGGTATTCTCGTCACCATCAAATGCTATCTCTGCCTTATATGTTGCCTTGGCAGGGGATTCCGATGTCCATGGGATATCAAATGTGAACACCGCCTCTTCATCAGACTTTAAAGCGGATCCCTGATGACTATCCACAATAACGCCATCGCACAGGAGATTCACATTGTAAGCACCCTCGAGCACCTGTTCGAAACCATCGTTTATAACCGTCACCATAATCTGACCCTCTCCATCTACCGGAATCACCTCTTCAGGAGCCGAGATTGAGGTAATCATAAGGTTATTCAGATATCCGCTCATCAGCGTGGTATATTCATGACCGGAGGCAGAAGTGCCATTGTAAGCCACCACATGATAGTTTTGGAAACCGCGCGGAGCAAACTCATCTGTATATGTTTTTACAGCACCGGGAGTGAGGTCGTCCGAAAGTTCATCTATAAGTTTCGAACCGCGATATATTTCCACCTTCGATAGCGACAAAAGAGGTGCTCCCTCCGTATCAAGAGCCGGCAATCTAAAGCTAAGATCGATGTTGCGGTTGTTATCCTCCTGAGTCTTGGCAGTCAACTCACTCACTTTGGCAGGAGTGGGATAATGCACGCTGATAGCAAAATCTTTAACAGCCAAAGCTGCATTAGCCTCATAGAACTTTGCAAAATCCTCGACACCTACACTGTAGACTCCATCCTCAGCCACACTGAAACTGACTTCGAACTCAGACCATTCATACTCGTTGGCTTTTGAGGCAATTTCGATATAATTCTTGGTATTGTCAAGTTCGTCAGTGTAAAGGTCGGTGAGTTCAGCCTCATCGCCGGTCGGCTCATCAGCCATCAGCACACGCAGTTTTATGGGAAGGAGATTGTAGGCATTTGTACCATTGGCCGCAGCCTTAAATGAGAGAGTATATGTTGCCGAAGCAGAGTATTTTGCAGGAGGCAAGAAGAGGAACTCCGTGCGGTTGAAATATAAAGTGCTGTTTGACACGGCACATGCCTGGTCGCCTACCTTGTCAAGAGTCCACGTAGGAGATGCCGCCGAGTTGCCTGTATTGGGGTCAATCACCATCACACCGGCCTCGCCGAAACTCTCGATGCTGTTGAGGTCAAGAGCATAGGGCAGGTCATAGGGTTCGCCGGCAAAGACACTTATATTCGCTTTCTCTCCAACTGTCTCACCATATAGAACGGTCACGGTATAGATATACTCTTTTATTTTGCCGGTCACCTCGTCTTCTGCAACAGTTACTTCAAGATCCGAAGCCACTTCCTCACTGCCACGCTTAACGGCATATCTGAGCTTGCTCATATCAAGCATACCACCGTTGACGCCGCTCGGAGCTTCCCATGTCAGATTGACTTTCGAACCATCTACGGTTGCCTTGAGTGCGGAAATATTGCCGGGAACATCAAAGCCCGAGAAGAGTGTGGTTTTAGCGGGTTTGCCTGATCCGTCAGCATTGCTTATGACAACACTGATTTCATGATTTCCATCGCTAAGATCCAACTCGCAGTTTTCAGTAGCGCCGGCATTCACCTTGCCTGAGGCAACTTCTTCGCCATCAGCACTGACTACATAGTCAAGCTCACCGGAAAGTGTGCCTCCGCCATGATTTTTGGTTGGAGCCGTAAATGTCACCACTGTCTTGCTGCCATTGAAAACTGCCGACAAATCTTCAGCAGATGCCGGCGCACCGTCGGCGATTCCGGAACCAGCAATATAAAGAGAGTTGTAGTAACCATCGAGGGCACCGAGATTCTCAACCGAAAAATCTGAGAGATTCACTTTCATCATCGAGCCATAAGTATCATATGTACCGGCTCGCCCCACGATGTACATCATGCCCGAAGCCGGATCGATAGCTGCCGACATGGGGATATTTGTCTGAAACTGGGCACGGCTGCCGGCTCCGGCCGTAACATCTTCGGCCTCACCGGTAACCTTGTCGATTTTATAAATCATTCCGTAAGTGCCGAGTCCCCACAGCTGACCGTCACCATCGGCTGCAAGCGCATAGATATTTACACTCGGAGCTGAGCCCACACGCGACAAGGTGTGAGCCTCCCTGTCATATTTTGCAAGATACTTGGTAGTGAAACTTTGCTCACACCAGCAAAAAATATCACCGGTGCTTTCGTCATAAGTCATGTCGTATATCTTGCCCGGAATATTATAATTTGCCGCATAATAGCTGTGCACCCAAGGACCTTCATCCGTTCCGGCGGCAGTTGCCTCAAACGAATAGCAAGCGTAGTTATACTTTACTCCCACGACTGTCTCAGGATCGATGAATGTACCTCCGCCACCCACCGACGTGCCGGTGTATTGCACAGCCGGACCCCTGCCCAATATGGTCGGATTTGACAAATCTGTGGGATTAAGTTTGTAAACACCTACCTTATTCGACGCGCCGAGCGCATAAATCTCCAATGGCTTTTCGTCCTCAATAATAATACGCTGAGGAGCAGCATACGATACGCTGCCGCCTAAAGTCAGTGCCAATGCGATAGCAAGAGAAGGATAATGG
>CAJUIJ010000017.1:0-6219 GCA_910586175.1 uncultured Muribaculaceae bacterium
GCCTCCGGCGACGACAACATAGAATAAATGCGTCAGCTGACGTTGCATCGCGCACCGGGGAGCAGGAGGCGCCCCCCAATGCGTAGAAATTTATCGCGCCCGCAATGCGTAGCGATACGAAGTGTATTAAAATAGTATGTTCATGCCGAAGTTCATGCTGGCGTTGCTGTTGAGTGGCACACCATCTTTTGATAGCTTGCCAAGCGTGTGGTCCATGCCTACAAAGAGTCCGAAGCCTGTGTAGTGGTAGTTGAGAAGCCATCCGAATCCTGCTCCATATGTGCCGACTGCAAGGTTGGCCGTTGCGGAGAACATCTTCACCGGGGCAACGTTGGCCGAGAGGCGGAAGTCGGTCCAGGTGTATTTGCCGTTGATGTGCGTGGTGTTTACGAGGCCGAAGGTGAGCGGACGGTAGAGGGGGAAGGTGTAGCGTGCGCCGAAGTTGAGGGTGGCGGCGAGCATGTTGGTGCGGCTACCTTTACCCTTGTCCTCGAGTTTGTATAGCTCCTCGAGGTCGTCGCGCATCGTTTTCCATTCGTTGTCGAAGCTGTGGGGATTATCCTTGTCGTCGTCGGGGTCGAACGTGTAGCGGTCGGTCTCGAAGATTTTGTCGGCGTCGGTTGTTGCCTTGAGGTTGTTGCTCCAGTTCATGAAGCCGAAGTCAAGCACTGCGGCAGAGAATTGCCAGTCTTGATTGAGAGTGAAGACAGCTCCGAGATCGAGGGCCATTCCGAAGCCTGTAAGGCCTCCGAAGTTATCCATGTCGATACCGTCGACATATTGCATCGAGGGGTTGTCTTTATCGGCTTTCATCTTGAACTTCAAGCCGTTCATGGCGGCATTGAGGCTTGCACGCGACTGGATGGTCCAGTTATCTTCGCCAAGCTGCAGGCGTGCCTGGTCGAGACGTGCATCGAAGTCCGCTATGCCGAGGTTGAACTTCAGTGCACCGCCAACGCGCCATTGGCTGTTGATGTCGCGGCTGTGGCCGAGGGCTATCTCAGCGTAGGCCGAGGCGTTGAAGCGGACGTCGCTTATGTCGTAGGTCTTGTTGCTTACCCCCTCTTTGAGCAGTCGGAAGAGGTCTTTGGGGATTGCGGCATTGGCAGAAGCGTGGGCACTGATTACTACGGTGTTGTAGCCGCCGAAGGCCTTGAAGCCGGTGGCGAGGATGGGCATATTCATGTCAAGGCCGAGGCGGTTGTTGTCGGAGAGGTTGTTCATCACCTTGCGGTTGGAAATGCCTGGGTTGGTGAAGAGCACGGTCTTTCCGTTGAGTGGATATACCACGTCGGAGACGTGGAGGTTGCCGCGCATTGCCACGTTGACGTTGCCGAGCATGGGTATGGCCACGAAGTTGGGCTTCACAGACTCATTGCCGAAAGCGGGGTTCATGCGGAAACGATATTCGTAGCCTTCGGAGAAATAGCCGGAATAAGTTTCCTGAGCAAACGCAGTGGAGGCGCATGCGAGCAGCGAGGCGCCGATGATATATTTTGATTTCATGAGTTGATTCTTGTTGTTAAACTTGCGCATCAATAGTTTGTATGGGTTGCGTAAGTAATTGTTGTTGTGTGGAATAAAGTATTATAGAAGGTTTTTAAGTAGGTGTTCAATTTAATTTTAAGCAAATGTTTTTTCTTTTTATATTTTCTTTACTTGTCTTTTTGGATGCTTTACCAATCATCATCAATTACATAGCCCGCTATGCGCTTTCTTCTGATTGACAAATCATCTCAAAAACTCAAGCAAATAAAATATAAAATTAAATTGAACACCTACTTATTAAGGGCATGCATACAATTATCAACCATCAGCTTGATTGTATCAAATGTCCATGAGTGAAGAAAATAATGAACAGTCAAACACACGCCGAGAACAATCTTCCGACCGCCGTTTTATGGTTTCTGCCATAGATGACGGCAAGGAAATCAAGAACGGCATGAACAAGTTTGACCGATTCATAAAGCGCACATTCGACGTAGCTTTCTCAGCCGTTTCTCTGGTTGCATTCTCCCCTTTATATCTTGGCTGCTGGCTTGCCGTCAAAAGCGAGGATAAAGGGAAAGTAATATATGCACAGGAACGTATCGGCAAGAACGGCAAGCCTTTTTACATATACAAATTCAGGAGCATGCGCCTTGATGCCGAGAAGGATGGCCCCCAGCTTTACAATGCCGAGGGTGAAGATAAACGGCTCACCAAAGTCGGCAAATTCCTTCGCGAACACCATCTCGATGAGCTCCCGCAGCTTTGGAACGTGTTCAAGGGCGACATGTCTTTCATAGGTCCGCGTCCCGAACGGCGCTATTACATCGACAAAATCATGGAGCGCGACAGCCGCTACAAGTACCTGTATCAGATACGGCCGGGGGTCACCTCCTTTGCCACCCTTTATAACGGTTATACAAACACGCTCGACAAGATGGTGGACCGCCTGCACTATGACCTCTACTATCTGCAGAACGGCTCGCTGACCCAAGACCTCAAGCTGCTGTGGCTCACCTTTGCCGGCATAGTGGGAGGCAAGAAGCTATGACAACAACACTCCACAACATTCCACCGGTGTCGTGGGCGCTTCTCGGCGTCGCGATAGCCGGTGTTTTGTTTATGCTCCTCTACAGTCTTCGCCCACTGCGCAGAGCAACGCGCCATGAAGACCAACCTATGCCTGATGCCGATGCCGTCAAGCCCAAGGCCACGGTGGTGATATACTGCCAGAGCGACGAAGAGACACTCATGAACACACTCCTGGCGGTCTGTGAGCAAGATTATCCTGACTTCGACGTAGTGGTAGTGTGCGATTCCGGCGCCGAATATGCCTCCAACATATCGGAGATTGTGGAGCAACGCTGGTCAAACGTGTATGTGACCTACCTGCAGCCCGGCTCGCACAACCTAAGCCGCCTCAAACTTGCCAACACCATCGGCATAAAGGCCGCCAAGGGAGAAGTGGTGCTGACCACCCGAGCCAACATCTCCATCCCCTCTACGGGATGGTTGAGTGGCATGATGGCACCATTCTGCGGGCCGCAAGGCAAATATATCGACATTGCGCTCGGACTTACCCATGCAGATTTCAACGAACTTCATGGACCCGGCAGGTGCTACCGCCGCTTCGACTCCCTGCTCAACGACACTCTCTGGGCAGGATATGCGTCGATGGGACATCCATATCGTGGCGACGGCTTCAACCTCGCACTGCGCCGCAAGGCATTTTTCGACAACAAGGGATACGCCAACTGCATGTACCTGCTCTATGGCGAAGATGATGTATATATCAACCAGATATGCACACCTCTCAACACCCGCCTCGTCGCCTCACCACACACCATCCTGACCGTGCATTGGGGCGAATCTGCCCGACGCATGTGGTCACTCCATAAGGCATTCCACAATTTCACACGCCGTTGGTTACCGAACGCTCCGTTTCTGCGGGCAGGTTCAGTCAGTCTAATGCAATGGCTTGTCACCGCAGCAGCCGTGGCTGCTGCCCTGCTCGGTCTCCCCTCAGTATGGCCCATAGTAGCGGCCTCTGTAACAGTGGCCTTGCTCTGGACTGCCGATATGCTCAGCTATCGCAAGGTAGCAAAACTATTCGGTGTGAATGCAGCTTGGTGGGCTGCTCCGCTCCTATGGCTGAGGCGACCTATTGCCAACGCCATATTCAAACTCGCACATTTAGGCACTTACAAGAAAAATTTCACCTGGCAGCGATAATATGCAGCCCACGGTTGTTAACAATTCAGAGACTGCACACAAAACCGATGTGCACGTCGCACCAAGCAATCTGACTCATGGGAAAGAACAAACTGAAGAAATTTGCCGATATGGCTCAATATAAATGCGTGTTTCAATATCCGCGCGAGGAATTGCTCCGCGTGGGTTTCCCGCATAAGGGTGCATGGCACCACAACGTGTTTGCCAACTCCAACCCCATCACTCTCGAACTTGGCTGCGGACGCGGCGAATACACGGTGTCGCTCGCCAAGAGCGAACCGGCCCGCAACTTCGTCGGCATCGACATAAAGGGAGCACGCATGTGGACCGGAGCTTCAGAGGTAGAACGCGAAGGCATCCCCAACGCTGCATTCCTGCGTTGCGAGATTGAAAACATCGATTCATTTTTCGCACCCGGAGAAGTCGACAGCCTTTGGATCACGTTTCCCGACCCACAGATGAAAAAGCGTCGCAAACGCCTCACGTCCACAAGATTTCTCACATTATACCGGGCTATCATGAAGCCCGATGGTGTGGTGAATCTTAAGACCGACTCACCATTTCTCTACGAATACACACGCCGACTCGTGGAGCTGAACGGCTTCAAGGTGCTCTCGCAAACCGATGACCTTTACGGTTCTGGCATGGCCGACCCGGTCACATCTATAAAAACATATTACGAGCAGCAATGGCTCTCTCGAGGCAAAAAGATAAAGCTGATTTCATTCCGGCTTCCGGCACAAGGGGAACTTCTGGAGCCGGAAGAGGATGACATTGAGAAAGATGACTACCGCGCCATGCCAAGGCCAAACTTCCCGGCTCTCAAGTCAGACATGTCGGACATGTCTGACGAGTCTGACTCGTCTGACTATCTGCGAGACTTTGTCAAGGGACTGCTTCCGGCTGAGGCAGTTGTGAGACTAAACGGTTACATTGAAGCGCACCCCAAGTGCGAAGAGGCATACATAATGCGAGGGCTGAAATACTGGAGCCTTGGCGACCGGGCATCATCTATACGCGACTACCTGACAGCCATCCGCATCAACCCGCATAGCCGTGCCAACGAGGCACTCAAAGCCGCCAACGAGATACTCGATTACCGCAACAACGACTTATACAATCCCTGACATGAACTTCACACCCATAGCAAGGCCTATGTTTGTGCGCCGCTCACGAGCCACCGACCGATACGCCGGCCACGGGCGCGAACTCCAGCTTAAGCAGTTGCGGGGATTGCTCAAATGCGCGCGCCACACAGAAATTGGCCGCAAATATGACTTCAGCGGTATCCTCGACTCCGATGATCTATATGCCGCCTATGCCGCAAAAGTGCCTACATGCGCCTATGAAGAAATACGCGCCGATGTGATGCGTATGATTGATGGCGAGCGCGACATACTATGGCCCGGGCGTTGCCGCAATTACGCCCAATCGTCAGGCACATCGGGTGGGCGTTCCAAATTCATACCAATCACGGGACGCAACCTGCACAAATGCCACTATAGGGGAGCTTTCGACTGCGTGGCCCACTATCTGCGCCATAATCCCAAATCCAGAATATTCTCCGGCAAGGCATTCGTGCTCGGGGGCTCATTCGCATCTGAAGTGAAACCGCGCGACCCGCGTGTGAGAATTGGCGACCTCAGCGCCACACTCATCAACCGTATAAACCCGGTGGCCAACAAGTTTCGTGTGCCGGATATGCACACGGCCCTGCTGCCCGACTGGACTGAGAAACTCCCGGCTCTCGTTGAGGCATCAAAAAATGAAAACATCACCAATATTTCCGGAGTGCCATCCTGGTTCCTCACCGTTATAAAGGAGGTCATCGCCAAGAAAGGTGTAGAAAAAATATCGGAGGTGTGGCCTAATCTTGAAGTATTCTTTCACGGAGGCATTTCCTTCGAGCCATACCGCGAGATATACACCCAGCTCACAGATCCTGCCAAGATGCACTTCCTCGAGACCTACAACGCCTCGGAGGGATTTTTCGCAGTGCAGAATGACCCTAACGACCGATCGATGCTCCTTATCATAGACAACGACGTTTTCTATGAGTTCATCGACATTACAGACCCGCAAGCCAAGCCTATACCGCTATGGGAGGTGGAGAAAGGCAAAGTATACGAACTCCTTATATCATCGAGCAACGGACTTTGGCGCTATCACCTCGGCGACACGGTGAGGGTATATGATACTGACCCGGTGAAAATAAGGATAGCCGGACGCACCAAGACATTTATCAACGCATTTGGCGAGGAACTGATGGAAGACAATGCCGAGCATGCCATGGCGGCTGCCTGCAAGGCCACCGGAGCGGTGATGCGTCACTACACGGCTGCACCGGTGTTTGCCACCGAAACTTCCAAAGGGAGACACCAGTGGGTAATCGAATGGATAACCCCACCCACCGACATCGAGACTTTCACCTTCAAGCTCGACCACGAACTGCGACGCCTCAACTCCGACTACGACGCGAAGCGCAGCCACACCATCTTC
>CAJUIJ010000017.1:6229-12628 GCA_910586175.1 uncultured Muribaculaceae bacterium
CGCCCCGCCGCTCGTCACCACCGTGCCTCACGGCACATTCGAACGATGGCTTCGCTCAGTAGGCACCGGCAAACTGGGAGGACAACGCAAAGTGCCACGACTGAGCAACGACCGAAAAATTGTAGACAAACTACTAAGCTTATAAATCTTATAAGACCTATTACACCTATTAGACCTATTGGACCTATTAGACTTATAAGCCCAAGCACCTCTGATAAAACTAAAAAAACTAAAAGATATGAAAATAGCAGTAGCCGGCACAGGCTATGTAGGACTAAGCATAGCCACTCTCCTTGCACAGCACAACAAGGTTACAGCCGTAGATGTAATCTCCGAGAAAGTTGAACTTATCAACAACCGCAAGTCACCAATTCAGGATGATTACATAGAGAAATATCTGAGCGAAAAGCAGCTCGACCTCACCGCTACAATCGATGGTGCATCTGCCTATCGTGATGCAGACTTCGTAGTGGTAGCCACCCCCACCAACTATGACTCTGACCGCAACCATTTCGACACATCGCATGTGGAAGAGGTTATCGACCTTGTGCTCGAAGTAAACCCTGATGCGGTGATTGTGGTCAAATCAACCATACCTGTAGGCTTCTGCCGCAACATGTATACAAAATACAACGCACTCGGTGTCAAGAAACTCAATCTTCTCTTTGCTCCGGAGTTCCTGCGCGAGAGCAAAGCCCTCTACGACAACCTCTACCCTTCGCGCATAATCGTAGGTATACCTAAGATGATTGTAAAGGAAGACTTCCATGAGGAGAACGAGGCCATAAAGCGACTCGCCGACATACCATTTCTCACCGAGAAGGCTCACGAATTCGCAGCACTCCTTGAACAAGGCGCTATAAAGAAAGATATCCCCGTGCTATTCATGGGGCTAAAAGAGGCCGAAGCGGTAAAACTCTTTGCCAACACCTACCTTGCGTTGCGCGTAAGCTACTTCAACGAGCTTGACACCTACGCAGAGGTTAAAGGCCTTGACTCCAGAGCAATCATCGAGGGTATCGGACTGGATCCGCGCATTGGCGAGCATTACAACAACCCATCGTTTGGTTATGGTGGTTACTGCCTGCCCAAGGACACTAAGCAACTGCTGGCCAACTATGCCGACGTGCCGCAAAACATGATGTCGGCCATTGTGCAGAGCAACAGCACGCGCAAGGACTTCATAGCCGACCAAGTGCTCAAGATGGCCGGATGGTATGACTATGCAGGAAATATCGACTACAGTAACGAGTCAGAACGCGAATGCACAGTGGGAGTATATCGCCTCACCATGAAGTCAAACAGCGACAATTTCCGCCAGTCATCGATACAGGGTGTGATGAAGCGCATCAAAGCCAAGGGAGTCAATGTAATAGTGTATGAGCCGACACTCGAAGATGGCACCACATTCTTTGGCAGCCGTGTGGTGAACGACCTCGACAAATTCAAACGCCTCTCGGCGGCCATCATCGCCAACCGCTACGATGAGTCGCTCAACGACGTGAAGACAAAAGTCTACACACGCGACCTCTTCAGCAGAGACTAAAAACTGACCGATCTCACCTGTCTGACAGGGGATGATAAGACTAATAGGGCCAATAGGGCTAATAAATAGAAATAAGGCTAATACGATTTATTGATCGTATTAGCCTTATTGGTCTTATTAGGCCTATTAAGCTTATTGGGCCTATTGGCCCTATAGTCTTATCAGTACAGTTTGCTATTTGAGTTTTACGACTTTTATTGCGCCTTTGCTTACGACTTTCACTATCAGCACGTCATCTTCGGGCAGGCCATCGATTTCGGCCGAATCTGCATTGGGATTGCCCTGCCACACTGTCTTGCCATCGAGCGAATATACAGCCACACTATCTATGCTGCCGTTAGAACGCACGATTACTGTGCCACCGTTGCGTGTCACACCCACATTAGCGAGTTCCGAATCAGTCACGGAGCCTACATCGGCACCACCATCCACGATATTGAAAAGGCGCCACACAGGATGCTCACGCCATACATCTCCTGTCTTCTGCTTGACATGCAGCAATATGTCGTAACGACCTTCTGCGTTTTCAAGACCTGAGAATGCAAGGTCGTCGGTCTCCGGTATGTTTGTGCCGAGCGGATTTACATTTACGGTCTCGAGTGAACCCATGTTGCGGAATGCATGAGCCTTGATTGACTTCACATCTGCACCCAAGCGAAGCGTCCTGACACTGTTATTGTTGGCAAATGCAGCCTCTTCGATGCTGTCTCCATTCAAATCGAGGTCGACAGTTCCGGCAGTTCCCGCCATTACAAGCGACGGATAGAATCCGTAAAGGAAAGGGAGTTCAGCCACCGAAGCATCGGCGAAGAAGGCTCCTTTACCCACAGTCATCTCATGCTCATAGTCAATATCAAGTTCCACAAGGTCAGCACAATTTGCAAAAGCAAAGTCGCCCACCTCAGAGACCTTCGTAAGATTGACCGACTTCAACGCAGTGCCACAATAAGCATATGCACCGATCTTGGTTACATCCGAAGGCACCGGCCGGGCATATTTCGAGCAATTCTCGAATGTGCGGTCAGGAACCTCGGTAATGTCAGCATCAAAATTAACTTCAGTCAGGTTGACATCATCTTTGAAAATGCCTGTGCCGAGTGTAGGATTACCCTGAACAATCACAGAGACAAGATTGGAGCAAGCGGCGAAAGCTCGGTCACCTATCTTGGTGACTGATTGAGGCACAACAATACTCTTGATTGCACTCGATGCAAAAGCCGAAGTGCCGATAGACTTCAAATCTTCGGGCAGTATGACACTCTCCACATTACTGCCTATGAGCATCATATCGGGCATCACTCCTTCCGGCAGCGACAATGCACTGAGATCAAGAGTCTTTATTGAAGGGCTGATGAACTTCAGCAACTCGAGGTCGGCCGCAGAAGCGGAACCTGAGAGTTTCAGCTGCGCATCGCGTGTATTGTTGATTGTAAGTTTCGAGGCGTTGAGCGAGCCGGGAGTCACTGCAATCTCCAAAGCTGACGAGGAGAAGCAAAAAGCCATGGCACCTAACGCAGACAACACTATCTTCTTCATCTAAATATTATAATCGTATTTGAAATCTTTTCACATATCAGTTCACCACAAGCACCTTGCCCACTTGCACAAAATTGTCGGAATTAGGGGCATTGGTAGCTATGACAAAATAGACACCACCCGGCACACGCTTGCGGTTCATATTGGTGACATCCCATTGGGCACGCCCACCGGTGGCGACACCGCACTCCTTCACAAGATTGCCTGCCACATCAACAATCTTGATCATGGCATCATCTTGCAAACCCTCAATTGTCACGTAACCGAAAAAGTCAGATGCTACAGGGTTCGGATAAACCTTAGCTTCGTCACCACCTCCGGCAGAAGTGCCTGAGAGGAACAGTTCAGCCAAGCCCTTATCGGTAGAGGCCATGATGGAATTGGTGTCAGGATTGTAACCTATTGAATACACATCATTGTCAGGAAGTGGAGAATTGTCGGTAGTATAAGAGTTGAGCACTTCACGTCCGTCAGAAGATGTGCACATCACACCTGCACCCATGGTTGCAAACCATTTGTTGCCCGACTTGTCGGCAATGATACCGTTAACTTGCACTTTATTGAGCAAGTAGTCAGCAAGATTGGTTCCGTCATTACGTGCCACCTTAATTCGGCGCACAGCCGAGGGATTATCAAAAGCCTCAGAGGGCTTGAAAGTAATCAAGTCATTCCCGGTCGAAAGCCACACGAGTCCTGTAAGAGGATCCTCATAATGTGCAAAACCATAAAGGAACTCCACCTTTTGGCCATCCTGGTCATATAATTCAGTCATAGTGACCATGCGGTCGTCCGATGTATCAGCCGGGGTGCCGTTATGGTCATATATTGTCAGACCTCCACCTTTGGTATTACCCTGGAGCAGGATAAGGTTACGGTTGGCCGATGTCTTGAGCGGCAAAATGAGAGGAGAATTTGAAATCTTGGCACCCTTCACCGTGAGTTTGCGAAGCGGCTTGAAATTAGTGGCCGAAGTAACCGAAGCACGCTCTTCGGGCATCCAATACCAAAGTTCGGTATCTTCGCTGTCAGACTCTTTACGGTTGTTAGGCACAAGATGGCTGATCCATAATATGCCGTAAGCGTCAAAAGCAGGAGCGGAGAAAACGCAACGCTGGGCCCATGAGGCATTCTCCGGAGACTCCTCCACTGCCACTACAAATCCGGGATGGCCATAACCGCCGGTTCCGTCGCTGCGCTTCGATATATGTATCGAGTTCTCCACATTCTTCAGGTCAAGACGCATGAACCCACTGGTCACAGAACCGCAATATACATGGTCGGGATTCTTGGGATCAATGGCAATGCCGCGAGGATTGGCCAAAGCAAGACCTTTCGAATCGCTGCGATATGTAGCCGAGAGCCGGCTCCAATTCATATCCTTATAGCCGGAAAGCATATCCGATATACCGAAATAGTTTCCCTTTTGGTTCTGGAAAATATGGTCCATACTGTGATTTCGCACGAGCATGCCATACTCCGGGCTATATGCCATATATGCACTCAGGAAACTCGAGGATACGTTGGGAAAGAAGCGGTCTTTCAGCACCGTCCACTTGTCGCCCGAAGCGGGCTTGCGTTTTAGCGAAATACCCTTGCGCTGTGCCGACATCCAGAAATCGGCTTCGTTGTATGTACCGAATAGAGCATTGCGGTCGTCAACCGGCACATTGAAAAATGCATCCTTGCCATCGGCATGCAGAATTGAGATTGAGTTAGGATGACACAGAAGCACACCATTGGGGAGCGGTTCCACACCGCGCGAATTGCTACTTACCAGAGGGCGCGTGGCATAATTGTCACCATCCTTATACAGCAACGCCACGCTGCGATTGGAGGGGGCACCATATAGAATAACGATTCCCCGGTTTCCCATCGGATACATGCGCACCACATCAGCAGTGCCCGGTTTTTCAGGGTCAAAAGGGAACTCCGCGACTTTCTCAAAATTAGAGAATTGATATTCGCCCGGAGCTCCGCAATATATCGTATTGCCTGAAGCAAGCCACATCTTGCCGTCAAAGATCGATAACGCATTGACCGGCACATTGTAGACTCTCGACGTGCCGACCTCCTTATTGGAGTCGCTGATTGTATAATATCCGAAATCGGTTGTTATATAGAGTGTACCGCTCGGATTGTCTACCGTTATCGACTTAATGGTCTTGGATGGAGCGGATTGCGAGAGTTTCAGGCCAGGCACAGTGTAAGTATCACCATTGTCGTAGATAAGGTCCACATTACCGTCATCAAATGCCACCACAAGAAACTTCTTGGCAAAATTATACTCAATGGCCATCACCGTATTGGAACTCAACAGATTTTGCGTATTGAGCACCATCATCTCCTCACCCTCTTTATCGTAGCGCATCAATATGCCATAATGCTTCGACATTGCCGCCTGCGTGGGGTCATAGTCTTGCGATAGGCCGAGGAAATATGTGTACTTCTGCGTATCTATGATTCGCTCCATATTGCCGTCGTAAGAACCATGCAGACGCCATTGCTCAGCCTTGGCTGAAAAACCACAAAGCATCATGATCAAAAGCATGGAGAGAAGACCGAGAAATTGGCTGAGCTTGCGCATGGCGCGTCCGCGGTGCGATATCGCGTTCTTTTCGTCGGGAAGCATCTCCGCGAAACATTTGCCTGACTCCTTGGCCACGAATACCGGATCGTAGCCAAAACCACCTTCTCCATGTGGAGCGCAAGCTATCGCACCATCCACACGCCCCTCGAAACAATGTTCCTCGCCATCAGCCACAAGTGCTATCACTGTGGAGAAGTGGGCATCTCGTTGCCGTTCGCCTTCCATTTCGCTGAGGAGTTTCTTCATATTTGCCTTAGAGTCGCATTCCTCACCGGCATAACGTGCACTTCGCACGCCCGGTGCGCCACCGAGCGCATCGACCATCAGGCCCGTGTCGTCGGCAAAACAATCATATCCGTAACGGTCGTGCACCCAACGTGCCTTAATCAGGGCATTCCCCTCAAGGGTGTCGGCTGTTTCAGGTATATCATCATGGCAACCTATCTCGGCAAGCGACACAATCTCGAGCCCTGCCGGCATGATGCGACGGGCCTCTTCGAGTTTGTGAGCATTGTTGGTTGCAAAAACAAGTCTTTTTCGTTTATCCATCTATGATTTAACGAAAAAGACTTGCACTATATTGTAGTCGTCTTATAAGACTTCGGGCAGTAAGGAGCTTAAGGTCTTTAAGGTCCTTAGGGACTTTAGGGACTTTAGGGACTTTAAGGACTTTAAGGACTTTAAGGAGCTTTAGGACTTTAGGGTCTATAGGGTCTTTAAGGACTTTAGG
>CAJUIJ010000017.1:12728-24067 GCA_910586175.1 uncultured Muribaculaceae bacterium
GACTTTAAAGTCTTTAAGGACTTTAGGGACTTTAAAGTCTTTAAGGACTTTAGGGACTTTAAAGTCTTTAAGGACTTTAGGGTCCTTAGGGAGTTATGGTCTTCCGGAGCGGTTTGTCACTTCCTGTACTTATTGTAGGAAATCCATGCCCAGCATATCATATTGTATATGCTTGGCAGCAGGCCTATCTTCTCCTCGTGATAGAGCACATTCCACTGTGGCTTGATCACCTTGCGTTTGTCGCCGGTGGCTGATGCCTTGCGCATACGGTAGTCAGCAAGCACTTCCTTGTTGCCATAAGCCACTCCTATCTTCTTGAGCAGATGGAGCAAATATACATAGTCATCACGCATGCTGCCGAGCTTCTCGTCGAAATAGCTCTTAGGTGTCTTTGCTGTGTCGATAATAGCCGTAGAGGGTGCTATGGGGTTAGTTTTCAACAGGCTCTTGTAGGTCACTTTATCAGGCACCACGAAGGGTCTCAGCAATTCCTCTTTGGTTTCCTCATCAATTCGGCGATATGAAGTAAACACCAACGCAGCATCTTTCTGCTTCATGAAGTTGAGCTGTTTGGTAAGGAAGCCATCGTGCCATATATCGTCTGAATCAAGAAATGCGATATAGCGGCCTTGTGCTTTCTCAAGTGCTATATTTCGAGCACCTGAAGAACCCCTGTTCTGTTTGCTTTCCACAAGAATGACACGCGGGTCGCCCCCTGCGACTTTTCTCACTTCAGCAATGCCTGCGCCACCATCGGGCGAACAGTCATCTACTATGATCATCTCCCAGTTCTGATAGTCCTGGGCCATTACACTTCTTATTGCATCGCCGACAAAGGCCGCTCCCTTATACATAGGAGTGATGATGGATACCATATCATCTTTCATACGCGGTGTGATGTGTTCTATTTCACGGTTAAATTGTTGCTGCGACAATCGAGAAAACAAGCTGCGAAGGCCTCATATGATGTCGCTGCAACAAAAATAACACATTTTTGCAAATTTTCAAACTTTTTCAAATTATTTCAAGCCATATTATAAAAAATACAGGCTCCCTCTCCCGAAAAAGAAAGAGCCTTTCAATGGAGTTCATTCCCTAATTAGGCTAATAAGGCCAATAGGGCTAATAGGGCTAATAGGGCTAATAAGGCTAATAAGGCTAATAAGGCTAATAAGGCTAATAAGGCTTATTTGGCTTATTTGGCTTATTTGGCTTATTTGGCCTATTTGGCCTATTTGGCCTATTTGGTCTATTTGGCCTTATTAGGCCATTATTTCCTTGAAGTCTGCAAGCACCTTTGCTATCACCTTATCCATATCGAGATAGGTGTATGTGCCGAGGCGTCCACCGAAGAATACCCGGGGCTTAAGCTCTTCGGCAAGCTCACGATATTTTTCTATCAGCTCATTATTGCGCGAATCATTCACCGGATAGTAGGGTTCCATGCCGGGTGTCCATTCTGTGCTGTATTCTCGCGAGATAACGGTGAGTGGATTGTCATACACCGCCTGTCCGAACATCTCAAAATGCTTATGCTCTATTATGCGGGTGTAGGGCACATCGCCTGCCGTATAGTTGATCACCGCGTTGCCCTGATAGTTTGGATTTTCGAGCTTTTCTGTCTCGAAGCGCACAGTGCGCCACTGCAGGTTCCCGAGTTTGAAGTCGAAGTATTCATCTATCGGACCTGTATATATTATATGTTCAGCCAAGGAATCAAAGTTAGCACGGTCAGCAAGATAGTCAGTGTCGAGACGCACCTCCACACCCTCAAGAAGTGCATCAATCAGCTTATTATAACCACCTTCGGGTATGCCTTGATAGAGATCGTTGAAGTAATTGTTATCAAACACGAGCCTCACCGGCAGGCGGCGGATAATGTAGGCCGGGAGTTCGGTGCAGGGTCTGCCCCACTGCTTTTCAGTGTAGTGCTTGATAAGGAGTTCATACACATCTCTACCAATAAGGGTGAGAGCCTGCTCCTCGAGATTGCGAGGTTCGGCTACACCATCGGCTGCCATCTTCTCCTTTGCCTCACGACGCTGCTCCTCAAGCTTAGCCTCTGCCTCTACGGGAGTTTCCACACCCCATAGCTTGCAGAATGTGTTCATATTGAACGGCAAGTTGTACATCTTGCCGTCGGGAGCCTTGGCCACCGGACAGTTGGTGTAACGGTTGAAACGCACATAACGATTCACGAACTCCCACACTTCCTCGTTAGACGTATGGAAGATATGCGCACCATATTTGTGCACGTTTATGCCATCGATGTTCTCACAATATATGTTACCACCAGGGTGGTTCCGTTTTTCTATCACGAGGCATTTCTTGCCGGCATCGGTGGCGAGACGTGCAAATACTGCTCCGTAGAGGCCCGCTCCGACTATCAGAAAATCATATTTCATATTGCGTCTATTTGATTTCAAAATTTTAAGGTCTTTAAAGACTTTAAAGTCTTTAAGGTCTTTAAGGTCCTTGAGGTCTTTAAGGACTTTTTGGGTCTTTAAGGGCTTGGCTTTCTCTGAGTTTAAAGTTTAGTCCTTAAAGAGTTATGCTGATTGCGTTATTTTAGATATTGGAGATGTCGAGTGAAGTCACCACGGAAGCCATCGCGTGTGCATGCGAGGTAATGCTTATATCCCTCCAGGTCGAATCCGCGTGTCACAAGGAAGAGCCATGTATAAGCGCCGAATATCTTGGCGGCAGCCAGCCATCGGCGGTTATTCTTGTTGATAAAAGCCCAGTTGCGTATCAGGCAAGTGAACCTGAGCTTCGAATCAACATATGGCACCTTGAAGAGCCCTCCCATCACCGGTACCACCGGTGCGCGGTTGGCCGGATGATAAAACACTGCATCAAGCACTGTCACCGGTTTGAACCCGGCCTTAAGACAACGGTAATAATGCTCATAGTCATCACCCCATATGAAGAGGTCAGGGTTGATGTAGCCCACCTCATCTACAATCTTCTTGCTTAGCAGCGAACCGTTGAAAGGGAACACGAAGGGGAGAATCTCACCCCAGTCGGCCATAAGCTCTGCATAAGATTCGGTCTTGCCACCTTTCTTGAGTTTTGTGGCCCAGGAGAGCTGTGAATGCTCATCTATGTTGATACTCACAGGCATCACATAGTCATACTGATCAAGATATGCGAGTTGCTTCTCAAGACATTCAGGCGAGGGATAGCCGTCATCGTCCATCATCCAGAAGGCGTCGAACTCATTCATGCGATGTGCAAGCTCAAGCCCTTTGTGGAAACCTCCGGCACCACCCTTATTGACCGGCATACGGTAGTATATCACCCTCATGCCGTCGTTGACAGACTCCATCATCACCTCTGTCTGAAGCGTGGCATCAGCAATGATTCCTTCTCCGCAAAGATACTCGAAAGTGCTGTCGGTAGAAGCATTGTCTACGATTATCAACGCATCGGGACGACAAGTCTGCCCCATCACAGCGCGGGCGCAACGTGCAAGCAGCTCCCTGCGATTAAATGTCACTATAATACTGCATATCTTTTTCATGGCATCCAAATTTAAAACAAAATTCCGGTATTGACATCTATAACACGAACTACTACGTCCTTACTTGTGGTCCACGCTTGGAAGTAGTGAGGAGAGGGGGCTTTTCAGCATCCGGCAGTTTGCGACGCCGTCGTCTCCACTCCAGTTTTCCGCTGCGGCCGGAGCTGCAAATGCTTATCACCCCAAATAGCCACATCCAGAAATTTATAGACCAAACATAGGAGTCGGAAACAAACAACTTTCCCAACAAAGCAAAGAATAGGTATATCCCCATCACCTTATATCGCGACAGGAAAATAGAATAAAACACAAGTCCGAACACGCAGATATTGAACACAATACCTAATATCCAGCCAAACTGCAGCATTGTCTCCAATATGATATTGTGCGGGTAAACGCCATTAATCACCTTACGGTCACCGAAGAGTCCCGGCACTTCGAGCTCCATATGCATCAGTTGTCTCATGCCCTCATTGAAGAGGAGGTCACGCTCACCACCGCTTGTGACTGTCTTAGCCAAAAACCTTGTGATAAGTCGCGAGTTCTCAAAGATAGGAATTAGACTTAGAGAATACATGATCTTGTCGATAAAGAGGAAGAATGCAACTCCCACAACTATCAAGACAACCACCATTACGAAACGCTTTACAAGACTTCCGGTAAAGATTTCATATGCACACACAAACAGCGGGGTCATAAGCACAGCGTTGCGGGCACCATAAGAGAGTATCGCAACAAATAGCATAATGAATACCCCCAGCCAAATCAGTGATTTCTCACGCCGGGCAACGACATATGAGCAAAGCACAAATGGGAGTACCATGTAGCTATATGCCATGTAGCTGAAAAACTCATAGTTGGTATATATCACTGTGTCAACGGTCAGCACAGCGTCAATCGAAATCAGCAAAGCAATGATGCAATATGGACGGCAAACTTTGAAGAAGAAGTTCCAGTCTTTTATCTTGCGCACTATACATACTCCGGCAGGCACATAAAGCATATATACCGCCAACATTCGCGAGTTCGTAAAATACAATGTCAACGATGGGTCAATCACGAAGTTGAGCACAAAGAAGATGTATATGCAGAGCAGTGTGAATACATCAGTAGAGTTAAGCTGACGGAGTGCAAAGTACCCGCATACTATTATGGCCACCCCGAGAATCGGCAACGACATCTTGTTGCTGCCGTCGAGCTGCAACGCAGTGTAGGCATTTAGCAACTGCATAAAGAGCAGTGCCGTGAAAATCTGAAGATTAACCCAATCGGAATGCGAACAATCTTCAGGCTGCACAAAAAAGGATTTTATATATTTTATCATCGTGGCCTATACGCGATTTAGAGTCCGTCTCATATATACATCATGGGCAAGGAGCAATCGTGGAGATTGCCCTGCCCACTTACTTAACGGTAAATTATTATAATTAGTGCAGCAGTCGGTCCACAATCCTGGAGCAGGCGAGTCCGTCGCCATATGGGTTCACTGCGTTGCTCATACGCGCATAGCATTCTGCATCGTCGATAAGCGCAGATACTTCGTCCACTATCTTGTCATAATCAGTGCCAACAAGCTTCACAGTGCCAGCCTCGAGTGCCTCCGGACGTTCGGTGGTATCACGCATCACGAGCACAGGCTTGCCGAGACCCGGAGCCTCTTCCTGTATACCTCCGCTGTCGGTAAGCACAATGTCAGCTTTCTCCATCAGGTAGACAAATGAGAGATATTCAAGCGGTTCGATAAAGAACATGTTGCCGAAGCCCGACAGGTCTTCTCCAAACACTTCATGTATCGGACGGCGCACGTTAGGATTGAGGTGCATTGGATATACGAAGTCCACCTCCGGATATTTCTCTGTCAATGTTTTGATAGCCTTGCACATCGATATGAAGCCGTCTCCGAAGTTTTCACGGCGGTGACCGGTGATGAGCACGAGTTTGCGTCCATCTTCCAGACGACAGGTATCATAACCGGCAGTCTTAAGATGGAATGCAAGTTCAGAATTCATCTCCGGATTTCTCTTTATCTTATCGACCACCATATAAAGCGCATCTATCACTGTATTACCTGTCACTGTAATCTTTTCGTCGGCTACACCCTCGGCGAGCAGATTATTACGGCTAAGCGACGTCGGCGCGAAGTCGTAGGTGGCAATACGACCTGTGATCTGACGGTTCATCTCCTCCGGCCATGGACTGTAGATATTATGGGTGCGGAGTCCAGCCTCCACATGACCTACCGGCACCTGACTGTAGAATGCAGCCAACGCCGCAGCTGTGCTTGTAGTGGTATCGCCATGCACGAGCACAACATCAGGCTTAGCTGACTTCAGCACATCGCGCATGCCGGTAAGCACCCGCGACGTCACATCATATAGATCCTGCCCCTGCTTCATTATGTTGAGGTCATAGTCGGGCGTAATTTCAAATATAGAGAGCACCTGATCAAGCATCTCGCGGTGCTGCCCAGTAACGCATACTACTGTCTCAAACTTGCCGGGATATTTCTGAAACTCCTTGACAAGGGGAGCCATCTTGATTGCTTCCGGACGCGTGCCGAACACAAGCATTATCTTTTTCATACTATTTACTATTTATGACGGGTCTTGCGACCTCTGAATTTTTCGATTATATATTGCAGTTGCTCATTGTGGGTGACCTTCGACATGCCCAAATAAAGAATAGGTCCTGACACTACCTGCATTATGAGTGTCAAGAACGCCGGCATATTGAACAAAGTAAGCAACCATATCGCCCCACACATCAGCGAACTCATGGCAAGCGAGGGGAATATATCCCGCACCTGCTCACCAAAGGTGTAGTTGAGATATTTACGGTTGGGCCACGCGTTCAAGCCGGTAAAGAGCGTGGTCAATACAGCCATATTGACAACTATCGCCTCCACTCCATACCACATCACAACCAACAGACAAGCGAGTTCTATACCTTTCTTGATGAATTCCAACTTCATCTGCACTCCACTTTTACCAATCGCTTTTAAGGCCTGCATATTGGCTGTATGTATCGGTTGAAACAGGAACACCAGGCAGAACCATTGAAGCAACGGCACCGTAGGGAGCCACTTGTCGGTGAGCACAAGACGCACCAAAGGCTCGGCGGTGGCAAGCAAACCCATAAGCAGGGGCATCATGATGTATGAGCTGAACCTGATGGAACGCTTGCATGTGGCCTTGACTGCCGCAATATCGTCCTGAAGGCGAGACATGTGGGGGAAAAGCACTGACTCTATGGAGTTATTTACATTGGTCACGGCCAACGACGGGAATTGCTTTGCCCTGTCGTAAAAGGCCAGGTCCGCGGCACTGTAGAGCTTACCAATCACTGTGGCGCGAAACTCAAGGTAGCAGGTTATCAACATGCTTGTGACCAATGTCTTCGAACCGAAACCGAGCATCCCCCTGAGTCTGGCAAATGAAAATTGCAAGAGCGGTGGCTTGCGTATGATGTTAGCCAGCACAAGCACCTTAAGCAGATTGGTGAGTATATATTGCCACACCAATGCCCACACACCGAAACCCGTAAGGGCCAGCATGATACCCACTAAACCGGAAAGAAATGTGGCCGAAGATGTGGAGATGAAGAACTTTTTGAAAAGCATCTTACGCGAAATGTAGGAGTTCTGCACCGCCAACACCCCCATCAATATGATGGAGAGACAAAGCACACGAAGCACCGGCACAAGCTCACTATATTCGTTGTCATAGAAATCTGACACTAAGGGTGCGCAAAAATAAAGTGCCACATATATAACTATGCAGAAGAAGATGTTGAAATATAACACCGATGAGAAGTCGAGCGCATCAGCATCTTTTTTCTGAATCAAAGCCGTACCGAAACTATTGATTACAAATGTATTAGCTATCGCTGTGAAAATATTCACGATTGCGATGACTCCAAAGTCGTGTGGCGTGAGGATACGCGCGAGCACGATTGAAACAATCAGCATGGCAAGCTGCGATGACACTTGCTCTGCAAATTTCCACGAGATGTTTTTTATGATACTCGAGCCAGCCACACCTACTTGTTTTCAGAGTGTTTTTTATCCTTGAATCGTTCAAACTCGCTGAACACCTCGCGCCATGCCACTTGCCACTTCTCTTTGGAGAATGCCTCCTTCACTGTGTCATAACCCTTCGCTGCAAGTCTCTTGCGCAATTCCTTATCTTCCACAAGCTCTTTGAGGGCCTTGTAGAGTGAATCGGCATCCGGGCTGACTAGACGTCCGTTGTAACGGTCTATTATAATATCGGTTATCCCACCCACATTGGTACCTATCACAGCGCATTGGGCCGACATAGCCTCAAGCAGCGATAGCGACGTGCCTTCCGAGCCTTTGGTGGGCACCACGGCTATATGCTTATCTGCATGCACGGCGAGCGACTCATCGCTCGCGTAACGTGTGAACTCTACGTTAGGGTTGGCACCTATCTTGACCCTCAGCCATGCCTCATCCGGGCCTTCGCCGGCCAAGGTGACATGTATGTCGGCTCCCTCTTCAATCAGCCTCGACACAGCCTCGCCAAAAATCCGAGTGCCACGGTAATCAAAAAATCTGCGGGCAAAGATTATCCTTACCGGCCCGTTGTCATCCTTGAACATAACCGGTGCTATGGACGAGAAATTAGGTATGCCAATAAGGCGGATGGTCGGTTTGGCCACTGTGGCGCGATACCAGTTTATGAAATTATTATCAACGCACACTAACATGTCAGCCTTCTCGACACGTCGCACTGTATCGACCGCACGATAAAACTTCTTGAAAAGCCAATAAGTAGGACGTGAATAGATAGGCTTATCCCACGTTATGCCATGCTGCACCGCAATGAACGGTATCCCCTTCGTATCGCAGATATAATTGTCGCATCCGAATATCAACAGGTCTTTATCCCTGTCGAAATGCTCCTCACAATCCTTAAAGAGAGCAGCTCCAACTTTAGGCCCGCGCACTTGCTTGGTCGGTATTCCCTTGACTATCAGAGCACCCATCTCCCTTTCAAACGGCTGAGATGATTTTTGATAGATTGTCACTCTATATCCGCGCTCCTCAAGCAACGGCACGAGGTTTGATATATAAGTCTGTATTCCACCCACCGACATTTCCTTGCCATCCGGAGTGAGATAATTCACATATATGATATGGGCGTGTTTAGTTTCCTTCATCTCAATCTTTTCAATATTGATTTGGCAGCCTTGACCATCGCATTGCGCACCACATGCTTTGTCGTCATCTTGACGATGCGTGTACGCTTTATGCCGAGACTGCGCAGCATGCGCACCCCCTGATTGAAGGTGTCGCGGTTCTCAAAAAGCGAGCCCGCCATCTGAGCCCAGAGAAAACGTATCTGATAACGGTGAGGAATGCCGTTGTCTTCAAAAAATTTATCCTCCCTGCCGAACACCTCAATGCGTTGCAGCTTATTGGCTTCGGTAAGCGTTCGCGACACTGAGCCTCTACGGGTTGTGATGGTGCACAGTGCACGCTCTTCCACCTTGACCATATCAGCATAGTGCCCGCAGAGATAGGAGTATTTCGTGTCGTTGTGTATGCGCGTCGTGTCGAAATCTATGTTGTGCTTCTCAATCAGCGTGCGTCTTACAATCTTGCACCAAGGCTCGCCAAAGGTGTAACGCAAGCGCATCTCAGCCTCGTGCGGATTTTGGGCATACATTGAAATATGCTTATTGAGCCAATCTGCCCTGTCAGAAGTGGTGAAATTCACACTGTCTACACTGCAGGCAGCACAATACACCACATCCACTTTCTCATCCACGCGCTTGAGAGAATCTATTATTCCGTCGGCAAGAGGAGTAAGAAAATCATCGGCATCTACAAATGCAACCCACTCACCCCGAGCCATCGATAGCCCGAGATTGCGGGCAGCACCGCCCCCCTGAGGCGAAGCTGTGCGGCAAAACGCCACATCGCTGAAGCCCCATTGGCCAAGCAAAGTCTCTGTGTCACAATCGCTATGGTCGTCAGCCACTATCACCTGCACATCTTCCCTACGAGGCATGCTCCCCAAGCAACGATGCAACAGCTCAGGGATATCCTTATGAGGAATTATGATTGTCAACAAGTAAGGGCACATAGCAAATGCAAAGTTAAGAAATTTCCACCAAACCGCAAAAATATAAGCTGCGTACAAAATTTTGTATTAACTCGCAGGGAGTTCCTTCTGCATGTCCTCGTTGTCAATGTGGAAGCGCATAACAGTCGATTTGCGAAAGTTAGGTTATTTTCGTAAATTTGCAGATTATTCGCAGGCTTTGCATGCCTGCGACCATCCATGATATAAACAACTTAACATACAATGGAATACAATCACCAGGAAATCGAGAAGCGTTGGCAGCAATACTGGCGCGACAACGACATCTACCGCGTGAAGGAGAATCCTTCGAAAAAGAAATTCTATGTGCTCGACATGTTTCCTTACCCATCCGGTGCAGGTCTGCATGTGGGTCATCCGCTCGGCTACATAGCGAGCGATATCTATTCGCGCTACAAGCGCCAGCAGGGCTTCAATGTGCTGCATCCCATGGGCTATGACGCTTATGGACTCCCCGCCGAACAGTATGCCATACAGACCGGCCAGCACCCCGAGAAGACCACCAACGCCAATATAGCCCGCTATCGCGAGCAGCTTGACAAAATCGGGTTCTCGTTCGACTGGAGCCGCGAGGTGCGCACCTGTGACCCCAAGTATTACAAATGGACACAATGGGCTTTCATGCAGATGTTCAACTCCTATTACGACACCTCTCTTGGCAAAGCCATGCCTATAGCATCGCTCACCGGCCACTTCGCGAAGAATGGCACGGAGGGTATAAACGCCGCTTGCAGCAAGGAGCTGCATTTTACGGCTGCCGACTGGAACGCCATGAGCGAGAAAGAACAACGCGAAGTGCTGATGAACTACCGCATAGCTTATCAGGGGGAAACAATGGTGAACTGGTGCGCCGAACTCGGCACCGTGCTTGCCAACGATGAGGTAAGCGAGGGACTGAGCGTGCGTGGCGGCTACCCTGTGGAACAGAAGATGATGAACCAATGGTGCCTGCGTGTGTCTGCCTATGCACCGCGTCTGCTTGACGACCTCGACACTCTGCAATGGAGCGACTCGCTCAAGGAGACCCAACGTAACTGGATAGGACGTTCGGAGGGTGCGGAGATGCGTTTCAAAGTGGCTGATTCCGATATAGAGCTCGAGATTTTCACCACACGTGCCGATACTATCTTCGGCGTGACTTTCATGGTGCTCGCACCGGAGTCAAAATATGTGCAGATGCTTACCACTCCCGAGCAAAAAGAGGCTGTGGATGCATATCTCGACGAAGTGAAGCATAAGACTGAACGGGAGCGTCAGATTGAGAAGAAAGTGTCGGGCGTATTCACCGGCAGCTATGCCATCAATCCACTTACCGATGAGAAGATTCCGGTATGGGTGAGTGACTATGTACTGGCAGGTTATGGCACCGGTGCAATTATGGCTGTGCCCGCACACGATTCACGCGACTATGCCTTCGCACGCCACTTCAACCTTCCCATAATCCCGCTTATAGAGGGGGCTGATGTCTCTGAAGAGAGTTTCGATGCAAAGGAGGGCAAGATGATCAACTCCAAGGGACCGAAACTTGACCTCAACGGACTTGATGTGAAAGAGGCAATTGCAAAGACCAAGATGTTTATCGAAGCTGAAGGTCTGGGCAAGGTAAAGACAAATTACCGTCTGCGCGACGCCATATTCTCGCGTCAGCGCTATTGGGGTGAACCTTTCCCCATATATTACAAAAATGG
>CAJUIJ010000018.1 GCA_910586175.1 uncultured Muribaculaceae bacterium
GACTATACGCATATATATACTATACTGGTTCTCATAACTATAATGCCGGGAGCCGTGTCTACATAAGTGAGGCGCGGCTCCCATTTTTTTAGTCTGTTTCATAAAAATTTTTACATTGACATAACTTGCTTATAAAACTTTTTGACGATATGCCTTGTTAATATTTGTGAAAGGTTTAAAATTTGTTTAATATGAAAAAGTTTCTATTATCAGCAATCGCGGTTGTAGCTGCCACTCTCTTTGCAGTTCCCGCACAGGCCCAGAAAGTTGGCGTATACGCAACTTATGGAGGTTACACACAGATGGATGCCACTGACATGCACGACGATTGGGATGGTGTCAAGACAGCTTGGGGTGCCGTGAATTTTGGAGTTGATTTCAAGATCGGTTCACGTTTCCGTCTCGGCCCATCTTACACTTTTTCTTCAACTACCACTAAAGGTGGGAAGCATGCGTCAGACATTTACTACCATGTGATTATGCTTAATGCGAAGTATGACTACTATCGCACCGGTATTTTCTCCCTCTACGCTCACCTTGGTCTCGGTGCAGACATCAGCCACATGTGTCCCAAGTATGGTGATTCATACAACAAAGGTTACTTCGCATTCCAGGCATCGCCTATCGGTATGCGCGCACAGCTCGGCAACGGCTTCAACTTCATGGCCGAACTCGGTTTTGGAGCGCAAGGTCTTGTGCAGCTCGGTTTCGGCTACGACTTCTAAAGCCCAACTTGGCAAGTCTATTGGACACAGTCCAAAAGAGACTAAACAGAACACAAAAAAGGTTTCGCATCAATTGCGAAACCTTTTTTGTAAACAATTCTTAATTATTCATTATTCATTATTCATTATTCATTATTCATTCTTAATTATAAATTAATCCTACTCCATCTGCCGGTAGTCCTTGGCCAAGCCTCCGGTGCCGGTTTCTTTGTAAAGAGAGGGGAGGTCATGGCCGGTTTCTTTCATTACCTGCACGAGCTTATCGAAGCTCACGCGGTGCACGCCATCGGTGAAACTGGCATAAATATTGGCATCCAATGCACGGGCAGAAGCATAGGCATTGCGTTCTATGCAAGGTATCTGCACAAGACCGCACACAGGATCGCAGGTCATGCCCAGATGATGCTCGAGTCCCATCTCGGCAGCATACTCAATCTGTGCCGGACTTCCACCGAAAAGCTGGCTGGCAGCAGCTGCCGCCATGGCACATGCCACTCCGACTTCACCCTGACAACCCACGTCTGCTCCTGATATGCTCGCATTGTGCTTCACGACATTTCCTACAAGCCCCGCTGTTGCCAAGGCATGCAGTATCTGTTCCTCAGGGAAATTTCGGCTCTTCCAGAGATGATATAGCACTCCGGGCACCACGCCGCATGATCCGCATGTGGGGGCTGTGACGATAACTCCACCCGATGCATTCTCCTCACTGACGGCCAATGCGTAGGCAAACACGAGTCCGCGGCTTTTCAGATTGTCGCGATAGCCACCTGCCTTTACGTAATAGTTAAGTGCCTTACGCTTCAGATTGAGCGGACCTGGCAACCGACCGTCGCGGTTTATGCCACGTTCCACGGCTGCTTTCATGGCCTCCCATATCTCATGCAGGAAGTCATAGATATCCTTCCCCTCGCAATGTTCCACATACTCCCAATAGGTGTGACCGGTGCGTTCACAATAGTTCATGATCTCGGTCATGGAATTCATATTGTATATCTCGCCTCTACCTTCAGAGTAATCCATACCCTCGTATTCAAGAGCACCACCACCTACAGAATATACAGTCCACTCCTCTTCGGGCATGCCTGCGGAGTTGAGTGCGGCAAATTTCATGCCGTTAGGATGATAGGGGAGGAATATATCCGGCTCCCACTTGATATTGACAGGCACATCTGCCTCCGACAGAACATCGGTGATGGCCACATCGGTCATATGCCCCTTGCCGGTAGCCGCAAGGCTGCCGTAAAGTGTCACTTCAAAACCTTTGGCACCTTTGTTGCGGGCCATAAACATTTCTGCTGCCTTGCGGGGCCCCATGGTGTGACTCGAACTCGGGCCGGTACCTATGCGATACAATTCCCTGATTGATTTCATATTACCTTATTTTTTAGAAAAACAGATATGCTATTGCCACTGCGGCTATGGCGCCGGTTATGTCAGCGAGCAATGCGTAGCCGGCTGCATAGCGGGTCTTGCTCACACCCACTGAGCCGAAGTAGACAGCAAGTATATAAAATGTGGTGTCGGTGCTTCCGCGCACCAAGGCAGCTAATTTGCTTACGAATGCGTCCGGTCCGCTCGCCTTCATAACATCGAGCATCATAGCGCAGCTTCCGCTACCACTCAACGGTTTCATAAGCATTGTTGGTAATGCCCCGACCCATTGTGTGTCGAAGCCCATCCATGCCACCGTGCGCTCCACCCCCGATGTGAATATGTCGAGTGCTCCGGATGCCCTGAACATCCCGATTGCAACCAATATTGCCACTAAGTAGGGAATTATCATAACGGCTGTCTTGAAGCCTTCCTTGGCACCTTCGATAAACACATCATAGACTCTCAACTTCTTGCGTATGCCGGCCAAAAGAAAAGCGACAATCACGCAAAATAATATGAAATTGGCTGCAAACGTGCTGTACACCTGCACCTTATCTGCAGGCAACGAAGTGAAAAACCAAGTCACGGCCGCAACGAAGAGGGCGATGCCGAGCATCCACGAGCAAACCACCCTGTCTACCTTGATATGCTGCTTGATGCAGAGTGCACCAAGCCCCACGAGTGTGGCAATGGCGGTGGCTATCAGTATCGGAATGAACACATCGGTCGGATTGGCCGCGCCTCCCTGTGCACGATACATCATGATGCTTATCGGTATCAGACAAAGTCCTGAGCTGTTGAGCACCAGAAACATTATCATGGCATCGGTAGCTGTGTCTTTCTGCTTGTTGAGCGACTGCATCTCCTGCATGGCACGGAGTCCCATAGGGGTCGCTGCATTGTCAAGACCGAGCATGTTGGCCGATATGTTCATGAAAATTGCACCCATGGCCGGATGCCCCTTGGGAATTCCCGGGAATAGCCGCGAGAAGAAAGGACTGATCAGCCTGCCGAAAAATTCTATAACGCCACCTCGCTCTCCGATCTTCATGATGCCCATCCAGAGAGTGAGCACGCCGGTAAGCCCGAGCGATACCTCAAAAGCGAATGCTGCCTGGTCGAACGATGCGTTCATCACATCGCTCCACACCTGCAGGTTGCCCGTACTTAGCGACACATAGGCCGCCATGACGAATGTGAGTAGGAAGAAGGCAATCCAAATCCAGTTGAGAACCATCTCAGAATCGCTTGATGCCCATAATCTCGCGAACTTCGCGCAGGGTCTTCGCCGCAGCCTCGCGAGCACGTTCCTGACCTTGACGCACCACGCGGCTCAGATATTCATCGTTGTCGCGTATGTCGAGTATGCGCTCACGTATTGGCAATGTGGTCTTGAGTATATCTTCGGCGAGCTGTTTCTTCAAGTCTCCATAGCGTATGCTGCAATCGGCATAAGCATTCTTGAAATGCTCGATTGTGTCGGGAGTAGATACCAACTCCATGAGCGTGAAGAGGTTCTTGATAGGTTCTGACACTTCCTGATTAGGGGTCTTGGGACCTTCGTCGGTAACAGCCCGCATCACTTTCTTGCGCAGTGTCTTCTCGTCATCAATCAGGTAGATGCAATTGCCCTCGCTTTTGCCCATCTTGCCTGAGCCGTCAAGTCCGGGCACTTTTACGGCGTGGCCTCCAAAGTTGAAATTGACCGGCTCTCCGAAGTAGTCTGTCTTATAGAATGAATTGAAACGACGCGCAAAGCGGCGGGTGAGTTCAAGATGCTGTTCCTGGTCCTTTCCTACTGGCACGAAATCGGCATGGTGTATGAGGATATCCACAGCCATAAGAGTTGGGTATGTAAGCAAGCCGGCGTTCACTCGCTGGTTGGTCTGGTTGCCGATTATCTGCTTCTCGATGCCTTCATCATCTTTCTCTTCATCGATTGAGCCTTCTTCATCTGCCGGCTTGCCGGTGCTTATGCCCAATGCCTTGCGAGCTTTGTCCTTAAAAGAGGCTGTGCGCATCAGTTCACCGATGCCGACGTGCATGTTCATGAGCAGATACATCTCAGAAATCTCAGGCACATCGCTCTGCACATATATGGTGTTCTTGTCAGGGTCGAGACCTGCTGCAAGATATTCGGCAAGTATCTGCTTCACATTTTCATGCAGCATCTTGGGGTCGGGGTGTGTGGTCAGCGCATGAAGGTCGGCCACAAAGTAGCGGCAGTCGTAGTCATCTTGCATACGCACAAACTTGCTCAATGCCCCGTAATAGTTGCCGAGATGCAAGTTGCCTGTGGCTCGTATACCACTCAATACTATCTTTTTGCCGTCGCGTCCGCGACCTTTCTTCTCTTCTGGCTTATTCTCTTCGCTCATGATTATCTTTGACAGTTTTGTTTTGATTGCAAAAGTAATCAAAAAAACTCGGTTTGTCAAATGCTTTGACAAACCGAGTAATTCTTACTTAAAGTTTTTAAGGACTCTAAGGACTATAAGGTCATTAGGGACTTTAAGGTCATTAGGGACTTTAAGGTCATTAAGGTCATTAGGGTCATTAAGGACTTTAAGGACTTTAAGGACTTTAGGGTCTTTAAAGTTTTTTCGGACTTTAGTTGAGGTCAAGCGGTGTGTAGGGGAGGTCGAATGCTTCTGCCACAGCCTTATATGTGATCTTGCCATCCACTACGTTCACACCATTAGCCAAGCCCGGGTCGCGTTGGCAAGCTGCCTTCCAGCCCATATCGGCCAAACGGAGTGCGTAGGGTGTAGTGGCGTTGGTGAGGGCGAGTGTGGAGGTGTAAGGCACTGCACCGGGTATGTTGGCAACTGCATACTGCACCACACCGTCTACCAGATAAGTAGGCTCGCTATGTGTGGTGGGGTGTGTAGTCTCGAAGCAACCGCCCTGGTCTACAGCCACGTCGACCATCACGCAGCCGGGACGCATCAGCTTCACCATGTCGGCAGTGATGAGGTGGGGTGTCTTTGCACCGGGCACGAGTACTGATCCTACTACCAAGTCGGTGGTAGGGAGTTCCTGCTCGATATTGTGGCGTGAAGAATAAAGTGTCTTCACGTTCTTGGGCATTGTCTCTGCGCAGTGGCGCAACACGTTGAGGTTGATGTCAGTGATGGTCACTTCTGCACCGAGACCGGCTGCCATGAGAGCTGCGTTACGGCCCACAACGCCTGCACCGAGCACAAGCACCTTGGCTGGCTTCACTCCCGGCACGCCACCCATCAGCACGCCGCGGCCGCCTTGAGGTTTCTCCAAGAAACGGGCACCCTCCTGTATCGACATACGACCAGCCACCTCGCTCATGGGTATCAGCAGCGGCAAGCGGTTCTCGCGGTCGGTGACAGTCTCATAGGCGATACATGTCGCACCGCTCTCAAGCATGGCATCAAGAAGCGGACGCTCCGATGCGAAGTGGAAGTATGTGAAAAGCAACTGGCCCTTGCGTATAAGCTTGTATTCAGGTTCAATCGGCTCCTTGACCTTGATAATCATCTCAGCTGTAGCATATACATCCTCGATGGTGGGCAGAATCTTTGCGCCTGCCTCTACATACTCTTGGTCGCAGAAACCCGAACCTTCACCTGCCGTGTGCTGCACATATACCTCATGGCCGTGGCATACAAGTTCCTTAACTCCTGCAGGTGTGGCACCTACGCGGTTCTCATTGTTCTTGATTTCTTTTGGAATACCGATTTTCATAGTTCTATCAGATTTTAAAGTGTTAGATTTTCGGTTAACTAATTTGATTTTCGGTTATCTAAACAGTGAACCCGGTCTTGTTTGGCACTTTGTCAGCACGTGTGCCTTAAGATGTGGTGCAGCATGTTTAGAACGAGCCAAAATTAGTCAATGATTGTTGCATTGCAAACATTTTTCTATATGTTTTTCAACATATTTTTCATTTTTTTTGCGTTGCCGGCCTTTGACTCCTAATAATTATCTCGATTCTTTTGTGCCGTAAGAGCTATTTTGTGAGTGTTTTGCGAGTGTTCCATTTTTTTTGTAATTTTGTAGGTTGAAAACAAATGACTTCAAAAATGAACGAATTAGCTACCAAATACAACCCGCATGAGGTTGAAGACAAGTGGTATGAGTGGTGGATGGAGCATGGCATGTTTCATTCGGAGCCGGATGATCGTGAACCATATACGATAGTGATTCCGCCGCCCAATGTCACAGGTGTGCTGCATATGGGCCATATGCTCAACAATACAATCCAGGATATTCTCGTGCGTCGTGCCCGCATGACCGGCAAGAATGCCTGCTGGGTGCCCGGCACTGACCATGCTGCTATTTCTACTGAGGCCAAGGTTGTGGCCAAACTCGCCAAGGATGGTATCAAAAAGCATGACCTGACTCGCGAGGAGTTCTTGAAGCATGCCTGGGATTGGACCGACAAGTATGGCGGTATAATCCTAAAGCAGCTCCGTAAGCTCGGTGCATCTTGCGATTGGGACCGCACAGCTTTCACTATGGATGAGCTTCGCAGCAAGTCAGTGATACGCGTTTTTTGCGACCTCTACAACAAGGGGTTGATATATCGTGGCGTTCGAATGGTCAATTGGGATCCTCAGGCTCTCACTGCTCTCAGCGATGAGGAGGTTATATATAAGGAGGAGCATAGCAAGCTCTTCTACCTGCGTTATAAGGTGGTAGATGACCCGGAAGGCCGATACATCATAGTTGCCACAACACGTCCTGAGACAATACTCGGTGATACCGCTGTTTGCGTGAATCCCAACGATGAACGCTACACCTGGCTGAAAGGGAAGAAAGTGGTGGTGCCAATGGTGGGTCGTGAAGTGCCTATCATTATGGACGATTATGTGGAGATGGAGTTCGGTACGGGCTGTCTGAAGGTCACACCGGCACACGATGTCAATGACTATATGCTCGGCGAGAAGTATAATCTGCCATCTATCGATATTTTCAATGATAACGGCACGATTTCTGAAGCCGGAGGCATGTATGTTGGCATGGATCGTTTCGATGTGCGCAAGCAGATAATGAAAGATCTTACTGAGCGTGACCTTGTGGAGAAGGTTGAAGACTACACCAATAAGGTAGGGCATTCCGAACGCACCGACGCTGTCATTGAGCCTAAGCTGTCTATGCAATGGTTTGTCAAGATGGAATCGCTTGCAAAGCCGGCTCTCGAAGCCGTGGAGCAGGATGATGTTAAGTTCGTGCCTTCCAAGTTCAAGAATATATATCGCCACTGGATGACCAACATAAAAGACTGGTGCATATCGCGTCAGCTCTGGTGGGGACACCGCATTCCGGCTTATTTCCTGCCTGAGGGTGGCTATGTGGTGGCTGAAAGCGACGAGGAGGCTCTGCTGAAGGCAATCGAGAAATCGGGCAACGCTTCGCTTACTCTTGCCGACCTCAGACGCGACCCCGACTGTCTCGATACATGGTTCTCGTCTTGGCTTTGGCCAATCTCGCTCTTCAACGGTATTCTCGATCCGGATAATAAGGATTTTCAATATTATTATCCTACAAGCGACCTCGTCACAGGCCCCGACATCATATTCTTCTGGGTAGCCCGTATGATTATGGCAGGCTATGAGTTTGTAGGCAAGAAACCATTTGGCAACGTATATTTCACCGGTATCGTGCGCGACAAGATTGGACGTAAGATGTCGAAGTCGCTCGGTAACTCTCCCGATCCCCTTGAACTTATAGACAAGTTTGGTGCAGATGGTGTGCGCATGGGTATAATGCTTGCAGCCCCTGCAGGTCATGATATAATGTATGATGACTCACTTTGCGAACAGGGCCGTAATTTCTGTAACAAGATATGGAATTCCTTCCGTCTCGTAAAGGGTTGGCAGGTGGCCGACATAGAGCAGCCCGAAAGCTCGCGCCTTGCTGTGGAGTGGTTTGACGAACGTCTTAAAGCTACTGTAGCCGAGACTGATGACCTCATGGGCAAGTTCCGCATCTCGGAAGCCTTGATGGAGGTGTACCGTCTTTTCTGGGACGAGTTCTCCGCATGGTTGCTCGAGGTGGTGAAGCCCGCTTATGGCCAGCCTATCGACCGAGCCACCTACGATGCTGTGATTCGATTCTTTGATATGCTCCTGCGTCTGCTGCATCCGTTCATGCCTTTCATTACAGAAGAACTGTGGCAGCATCTCAATGAGCGTGCGGAAGGGGAGAGCATAATGCTCGCCCAGCTCCCGGCTGTGCATGAGGCAGACAAGAAGATGCTCGAAGATTTCGAACACCTTAAGGAGGTGGTTGCCGGTATCCGCACTGTGCGCAAGCAGAAGCAGATTAAACAGGTCGAACAGCTTGTGCTCAACGCAGGCCCCGGCCACGACAGCCGTCTTGATGCGATAATCACCAAAATGGGCAATATCAGTGCCATAAACAATGTGGCTGAGAAGGATCCAACCGCTGCGGCATTTATTGTTGGAAAGGTGGAATATTCCATACCTTTGGCCGACAAGGTGAATGTGGAGGAGGAGATTGCCAAGCTTGAGAAGGATCTTGATTATTACACCAAGTTCCTCAACGGAGTGGAGAAGAAGCTCTCCAATGAGCGTTTCGTGGCTAACGCGCCGGAGGCAGTGGTAGCTATGGAACGAAAGAAGAAAGCTGACGCGGAGGCAAAGCTCGCTACAATCCGCACCTCGCTCGCCGCTCTCAAGTAATGAAAAATTAAGAATTAATAATGAATAACAAAATGGGCCGGACTTCTAAGACCGGCCTATTTTGTTTTATCAGGTCAAAATGTCATTAGGTCAAAATGTCAAAATGACATTATGTTGTGACATTATGATACTTTAGAGTGCGAGCATTTCGTTTTGTGCATTCAGGTCCTCGAGATAGCGGGCGCGGTCTTCTTCTATCATTCGGTCAAACTCTGATGAGTATTCCGCCACGACTTCTGGACTCTTGTGCCATTTCTCCTCGAAACGTGATGATATCCATGATTTTTCGAGTTGACTGTAGTTGTAATATGCTTTGTCGAAGATTGCCTCCATGCTTTCAATGCTGTCGGCTTCAAGTGCATGTTGCAGGGTCTCTCTCGTCAGAGGCAAACCTCCCAGGTCAACCCATTCTGAGAAACTGTTATCCTCTTTGTCAGGGAATGGCTCATCGCCAAGTCGCGTGTGAAGATATTTGAAGATTGCGAGTGCATAGAGATATTTGGCACGTTCCAGAGCGGCACGGGTAAACTTCATTCCCTTGTAACGGAGATATCGGTCATCATCAGGTGGCATGGAGAGCAATTTCTCAATCACAACAGATGCCGATAGCATCTTGTCGACAGTTGTCGGATTTAACACATCGAATATGATGCGGTCGTGCATCGGAAGCTTGCGCTTAAGCCTACGGTCGCGGGTGGGCCATTTTTGTTGGTCACGCAGGAGTCCGCAGCTACGCAGCATCGCTCCGGGCACAACCACTGTTGCCCCTTTCTCGTCGCCAAATAAGTATGAGAATGGAAATTGTGAGGAGTCAGGATGTGTCTTATGTTGCCCCATAAGCAGTGAAAATGCACCAATCTTGGCTCCAAGCATAAGATAGGATGCAGAACTCGTCTTTACACCTCGCTCCAGTATGCCCCAATGCACCGGGCCAAGCTTATACATGTGATTCGACTGGTTAGTACCGCTGCCGGCATTCATAAATGATGTCTGGCAGCCAATCAGCAACGTGGATTTGTGCATGCTCACTGTGTAGGGGCCGGCGAATAATGCGCAAGCCTCTCCATTTTCGAGCGAGCAATTGGCGAAGAATAGCGAGTCGTGTGCAGTGAAGCCCTTTTCGATTATAGCGCCCTGTCCGATGTAGCAATTGCGTATTATAGCACCGCTGTCGGCCACACCATCCTCGATAATGAAATTGGCGGCATCAACGCCTGTGCCTACCCGCGCTAAACTGCGTCCGGGAGCAGCGTTGTTGATTATCATGCCGTCGGTCAATGACTTTGCACCGCTTACATGTACCTCACGTCCCACCACTACATTGCGAAGTGTGCCGGTATTCTCAACCACCGAATGTTCGCCTATCTCATGCCTCACGTCGAAGTTCTCGATGTATTCTTCAAGAATAGGGGAGAAGTGTCTTTCTTTCCATTTCGGCATACGCGCCATCAGCATGGCAGTCTGCACCGACAAGCCGGGATATATCGTGACACTTCGTGAACCCGTCTCATCGAGCACACATACATCTGTGCCTACACCGCATGTTGCCTCCGGCTCAAACTCAATAGTGCCGACATTCTCAATGCGTGCGTGTATCCCTATCTTGCAGTTGCTTATGCGATTGTGTATGTTGCGTATGGTGGCGTGGTTAGCTATGATCACATTCTCAAGGCGAACATTTTCTATCAGTGCACCGTGCTCGCCGCCGGTTAAGCCAATGCTTACCGCGCCGACAAACTCCACATTGCGTATTGCATTGAGGTCTGTGCCATCACAGATGCGCACTCTTGACCAATCTGCGGAGCGGCATCCATTTTTTTCAAGGATGCGGCGTTCCCACCAGTCAATAGGTCTACGTCGATTATCACTCATATATTCCAACATGATAAGAAAGAAAACTTCATACTCCTCATTCCTGATTCCTTAAATTTCCTCGTCATATTTCTGATAGAGGAAGTCATTGTAAGGAAACCTTTGGGTGTGGATTTCAAGTGCTTTCTGATAGAGCATCTGCTTAAGTTCTTCGATATTGATGCGCTCCTTGGCTGAGATGAACACACAATTATTATTCATCCGGCTCATCCACATATTGCGAAACTCTTCAAGCGGTATGTTCTCACGCGTGCGAGGGGTAAGGTCGTCGGGATCTTTGGGAGTGTAGGTAAAGGCATCAATCTTATTGAATACCATAATCATCGGCTTGTCGGCTGCACCACATACCTCATTGAGGGTCTTATTGACAACCTCGATTTGTTCCTCGAAGTTGGGGTGGCTTATATCTACCACATGCACAAGCACGTCAGCCTCGCGCACCTCATCGAGCGTAGACTTAAACGAGTCTACCAGATGGCTCGGAAGCTTGCGTATAAAGCCTACGGTGTCGGTGAGCAGGAAGGGTAGATTTTCTATCACCACTTTGCGCACTGTTGTATCGAGTGTGGCGAATAGCTTATTCTCTGCAAACACCTCACTCTTGCTCAGCAAGTTCATGATGGTTGACTTGCCCACGTTGGTATAACCCACGAGGGCTACGCGAGTAAGTTTGCCACGGTTCTTGCGCTGCACCACCTTCTGCTTGTCGATTGCCACCAGTTCCTCCTTGAGGCGTGATATCTTGTCGAGGATGATACGGCGGTCGGTCTCTATCTGAGTCTCACCGGGTCCACGCATACCGATACCGCCACGTTGGCGCTCCAGGTGAGTCCACATTCGGGTAAGTCGCGGAAGCAGGTATTGATATTGTGCAAGTTCCACCTGGGTGCGGGCGGTTGCGGTCTGTGCGCGCTTTGCAAAAATGTCGAGTATCAGGCTCGTGCGGTCGAGTATCTTGACTTTAAGTTCTTTCTCGATGTTTGCCACCTGCTTTGACGACAATTCGTCGTCAAATATCACAAGCCCTATTTCATTATCCTCCACAAATTGGCGCAATTCCTCAAGCTTGCCTGTACCCACATAAGTGCGAGGGTTGGGATAATCGAGCTTTTGGGTGACCCGTGCCACGGTCTCGGCTCCCGCCGTGTCGGCGAGGAATGCGAGCTCGTCGAGATATTCCTCGGTCCTGGCTTCATCCTGATTCTTCGTCACAAGGCCCACGAGCACTGTCTTCTCGTTTTGCTCTTTATTTATAATGTTGTCTTCAATCATCTTGTTTTTGTTATAAAGAATGGGAACGCAGTGTGCGCCCCCATTCTATTAACAAACCGAAAAGTGTTTCGGATTACTTCTTCACTTTTTCGGATTACTTCTTCACCTTATTGTAGCGGGCGTTGAGGCCTTCTACTACCTCGTCTGTGATGTCGAGTGCGGGGTTGATGTAGAGTGTGGCGCCCTTGAAGAGTATCGCGTCATAGCCACGTGTCTTGTTGTAGTCGGTTATGAATGCGTTGATAGAGTCGTTGATAGTCTTCTGGGCTTGGTCGGCAGCCTTGGCTATGTTGGTCTGAAGACTCTGCATGCTTTGTTGTGCAGCATTCTGCATGTTGGCCATTGTCTGTTCATCCTGCTTGTAGGAGGCTTCTGACAGGTAGCCGTTGTTCTGCATCTTGTTCTGCACGGTTGTAGCGAAGTTTTGGATCTTGTTCTGATGCTGGCGCATCTGGCTCTCCGCATTGTTCTGCATGCGAAGCATTTCTTCGTTATAATCCTTGGCCAAGTTGTAACGGCTCAGGATGGTGTCGAGATCCACATAACGGTAATTGGGCAGAGTCTGCATAGTTTTCTCACTCTTGGCCTTGGCTGTTGCCGGTTTGGCTTCTTGCTTGTTGCTGTCGCATGAAGCTGCACCTGCGAGCATCATGCCGGTGATGGCCAGTGAGGAGAGGGTTGCGTAGGTTTTATTCATTTTACAGGTTAGATTTTGTCTTCTGAGTCTTGCGTCGGGGGGCAGGCTGATGATGGCACGCATGTCGAGGGCCACCCTTGCTCCCACCGAAGCAAAAGTAAAGCAAAAGTAATGTAATTCCCAGTAATATTATAATGAGAAGCGTTATTTTCACTTTTTTTAATAATTCAAGGGTGTATTCTCCCTTAGTTTGCTGCAAATTTAGTGAAAAATTCTCAATTATTGATGTTATATAAGAAGATTTTGTTAACTTTGGAGCAGTTATAAGGTCTACATGCCTTCGCAGACTTATGGAGTGTAGCTCGCTACGGGTGGACCCGGATTGAGTAATCCTGCTGCTGTGAGCATGGAAACCTTTGCAGTTAACCTGTTAGACAATTTTAAAAATTTGATAGTTATGGAAGTTAAAGATCTCAAACCCGAGTTGATCTGGAAATGTTTTGATGAAGTCTCCAAGGTGCCCCGTCCGTCGTGTCATGAGGAGCAGATTCGTGATTTCCTTTTGAAGTTCGCCGCAGACCATGGCATTGAGGCCAAGACTGACAAGGTCGGTAACGTGGTGATGAAGAAGGCCGCTACTCCCGGTCACGATAATGCACCTGTTGTGATTCTTCAGGCTCATATGGATATGGTGGCTGAGAAGAATGGCGATTGCGATCATGACTTCCTCAAAGACCCCATCGAGACTTATGTAGATGGCGACTGGGTCAAAGCTAAGGGCACTACGCTCGGTGCTGATAATGGTATAGGTGTGGCTGCTGCAATGGCTGCCATGATCGACAAGGATCTTGTGCATGGTCCGCTTGAGGCTCTTTTTACTGTCAATGAAGAAATTGGTCTTGAAGGTGCCCAGAACCTTGGCAAGGATATGGTGTCCGGCTCCATCCTTATAAACATGGACTCTGAAGATGACGGCGAGATATTTGTGGGTTGTGCCGGTGGCATCGATACCACTGCCGATTTCACATACCAGCGCAGCTTCACACCTGAAAATTTCGTGTACATGCGCGTGTCTGTGTCAGGCCTGCTCGGTGGTCACTCCGGTTCCGACATAAATCTTGGTCGTGCAAATGCCAATAAGATTATAGCCCGTTTTATATGGGAGTGCTCTCAGAGATGGGATATTACCGTGTGCGAGATTGAAGGCGGAAACTTGCGTAATGCAATCCCGCGTGAGGCTCATGCAGTCTTCGGTGTGCATAGCAGCCATCACGAGGAACTCAAGCATCACCTTAAGAAGTATTATCAGGAGATACTCAACGAGTATTCCGGCATAGAACCCTCCATGGAGTTCAAGATTGAGAACTGTGACCGTCCGGAATATTGCATAGATTCACGCACTTCTCTCGCGCTCGTGCGCAGCATCTATTCTGCACCTCACGGTGTATACTCCATGAGCCGCGATATCGAGGGTCTTGTGGAAACTTCGACCAATCTCGCAGCTGTGAAGATGATCGACAATGATAAGGTGCGTATCACCACTTCGCAGCGTTCGTCAGTCGAAAGCCGCAAGAACGATATAGCCGGTCAGGTGGAGGCTCATTTCCAGCTTGCCGGTGCCACTGTGACTCACAGTGACGGCTATCCCGGTTGGGCACCTAACATGCAGTCGCCCATCATGAAGATTTCGGCCGATGCATATGAGGAACTCTTCGGTGTGCGTCCGGCCATAAAGGCTATCCATGCAGGACTCGAGTGCGGGCTCTTCCTTACCAAACATCCTAATCTTGACATGGTGAGCTTTGGCCCGACTATGACAGGTGTGCATTCTCCCGATGAGCAGCTTCTTATTCCTACTGTAGAAAAATTCTGGCGTCACTTGGCACGTGTGCTCGAAAAAGTGGCTAAGTCATGAGGTTATCCGCAGCGTTGCTCCTGTCCGCAATAATATGGACAGGAGCTGCTTGCGGCCAATCATCGTCAGGCTCTCCGACTCAGGTGGCTGATGACTCTGCCGCAGCCGACAGCCTGCGTGTCGCCTCTTTTCCTGCCGATTCAGTGCCGGCTGCCGATTCCGGTAGCCGTTACTCCAAACTCTCTGATGATGATTTTCGCATCGTGGCTGATGAACTCGGTGTGGAAATTGCTGCAATCAAGGCTGTGGTGCTGATTGAAGCCGGCAAGCAGATGAAGGGTTTTTATGCCCCCGGCGTGCCTGTGGTCAATTTCGACAACGCGATGTATCGCAAATGCATTGCCAAGGCCAAGGGTTGCAAGGGCGACAAGGATGCAAAGATGCCATCAGGGCTTACGGGATATGCGCAACGTGAATGGCAACTCCTCACCAATGCCCGCCGCAAGAACAAGGATGCCGCAAATATGGGAACTTTCTGGGGTATGTTCCAGATTGGAGGTTTCAACTATAAGGCCTGTGGTTGCCGCACCGTTGATGAGATGGTGGAGTTGATGTCGAAATCCGAATTCTCGCAACTCGAACTTTTTGCCAAGTTTATCACAAATTCCGGCATGCTTCCTGACTTGAAAGCTAAAAATTGGGCCGGTTTCGCCCGTAAATTCAACGGTGCAAGTTACGCTCGCCGTGGCTATCATACCCGCATGGCCGCAGCTTACAAGAAGTTCAAACAGTAGTGCCGATTTAAAAATCTAAATCTAAAAAATATGAAAATCACAGAACTGAAACCTGCCCTCGTGTGGCAGATTTTCGATGAGATTACCCAAGTGCCCCGTCCTACTCATCATCTCGATAAGATGAAGGCTTTTCTTGTGGACTGGGCAAAACGTCATAATATAGAATACGCTACCGACGAAGTAGGCAACGTTATGATGCGCGTTCCTGCCACGCCTGGTCACGAAAACGCACCCACGGTGATTCTACAGGGTCATCAGGATATGGTGGCTGAAAAATTGCCTGAAGTGCAGCATGACTTCCTTAATGACCCGATTCAGACAGTGGTAGATGGTGAATGGGTGCGTGCCAAGGGTACGACTCTGGGCGCTGATAACGGTCTTGGTTGTGCCACTGCAATGGCTTGCCTAATAGACCCTGACCTCGTGCATGGCCCGCTTGAAGCTCTTCTCACTGTAGATGAGGAGCAGGGACTCATCGGAGCAAACGGTTTGAAGCCTGGCTTTGTAACCGGGAAAATTCTACTCAATCTCGACTCTGAGGAGATGGGGCATCTTGTGATAGGTTGCGCCGGAGGTAAAGTGACAGTCTGCTCGCTTCCAATCACGAAGCAGAAGGCTCCCGACGGCTTGTTCTACGAAGTTCGTCTCGGTGGCCTTAAGGGTGGACACTCCGGCATGGAGATTAATCTTGGTCGCGCTAACGCCAACCAGCAGTTGGCTCGTTTCCTCTGGGAAGCTGACCGCATCTCACCCCTCGGACTTTCTTATATTGATGGGGGAGGACTTGCCAATGCCATTCCCCGCGATGCTGTGGCAGTGGTCTGTGTTAGCAGGGATGACGCTGAGGCTTTCACCGGCTTCGCAGCAGATTTCAGCAATATGATTCATGCCGAATTTGAGGGAGCGGAAAATCCCGACTTTAAGTTTGAGGTGCGCGAATGCGAGCCGCAGGCAGAGATTATCGAGGATCAACTAGCACATAACCTTATTGCCGCGCTCTTTGCATGTCCTAACGGTGTGCAATCCATGTCGGTCAGCATACCCGGTCTCGTGGAGACTTCATGCAACCTTGCATCAGTCAAGATGCTGCAAGACAATACTATCGAAATAACGGTGCACCAGCGTTCTTCGGTCGATTCACGTCGTGACGAGATTGCTGACCGCATCGCAGCCCTTTTCGGTATGATAGGGGCAGATGTCAATTTTGATGACGCTTATGTGGGTTGGCGTCCCAATACTGACTCGCATGTGCTTAAGGTGGCCGAGGAGAGTTATCGTCACTTGTTTGGCAAAGACCCGGAAATCGAGGCACTGCATGCCGGTCTTGAGACCGGACTCTTCCTCGAGAAGATGCCTGACCTTGACATGGTGAGCTTCGGACCGACATTAAAAGACATACATTCTCCCGGCGAAAAGGCCAACATCAAGAGCGTGCAGGAATTTTACGAGCTGCTCGCAGAGATGCTCCGTCGTCTCGCACAGTAGGCTCTTTGAAATCATAAATCATCACTGATATTAAAATATCCCTGATATCAATGCATTAAGTTCACTACCGTAATCGCGGTGGTGAACTTTTTTTGTGACCGATGAGTTATAGTAATAATTAATTCAATCACGTATGCTTGATTTTCTTTCAATAGGTGTATTTATCGACGGCGGATATTACGCAAAGATTAACCGCGCTCTTAAGGCCCGCGACCGCAGCATTATAAGGGTAAGTTCGTTATTTGAATACATTACCTCCGAGCTCGCCATGCAGGAAGGACTTAATATCTCGGATTGTCAAATCACGGAGGCTCACTATTTCAGGGGGCGATTCAGGGTGAAGGAAGCTTTCGATAAGAACCTCCTTTATAATGAACGTAAATTTGAAGATACGCTTATTGAAAACGACGTGGTGTTTCATTACAAACATTTGCGAGAGGTGGAACGCGATGGTCATACAGAAGTGCTTGAGAAGGGTGTGGATGTATGGTTTGCGCTTGAGGCTTATGAACTCGCCACATTCCGGCATTTCGACTATGTGGTGCTAATCACCGGCGATGCGGACCATCAGATGCTCGTGCGCAAACTTAAAGCTCTTAAGACAAAGACGGTGCTGATAACATGGAACATCACCGAGGATGAAAACGTCTCACCGATGCTTAGGCATGAAGTGGGCCAGCATTGGGATATGTCGTTGATTGCTGACAATAATCCGCAGCTCAAGCGTCTCTTGCTGTATCGTTTGCGTGACCATTATGAGGCACCGGATACTCTTGATGCGCGTCAATGACGCGACCCGGTACATAATGCCTGAAGTTACATGATGTCGCTTTATGGCGCTTGAATACTGTAGATTCAAATATCTTACAAATAAATCTAAAATTAAAGTTATGAAAAACATTTTGAAGTCAATCGCAGCGGTAGCCCTGATGGTGCTTATGGCCGCTTGCGGAGAGAAGACACCTACTGCCGACCAAGTTGCTACCAGTATCAATACCAATAAGGAACTCACCGAGGCAGACTATGCCTGCATGGTGGATTATTGCGGAGATTATGCCAAAGATGCGCAGCATTATTTTGATATAATAAACTCGCAACCTAATGATTCGACTGCCGATGCCATAAAGGCTGCGGATGGTCTCGCCTCACTTTATGAGAAGTACTCATATATAGATCTCTTCCGCACCAAACTCGAAAGCACCGATATCAGTGTAATGGGTGAAAAGAATGCCAAGAAAATTAATGAATACGCCGCCCTTGAAGCTTTCCCACTCCCCGGAGGAGAAGGTGCTAATATGCTAAGCCCTGACGTAGAGGGGGTTATTGAACAGATGCCGGCAGATTCGACAGCTGTTATCGCAAACGGTGCCGGAGAAGCCGTGAAATGACATGCTGATAATTCGCGCACGAAATATATGTGTATGAACTATAAATCCGCATCTATAGATAGGGGTCGCATCGCATGTGCGTCCCCTATTATTTTTATGCAGGCTCCAATAGTATAAGGCGTAAAATAGACGAATATGTGGTGATATTTGCTAAAGTTCACTTTTTTATATACTTTTGCATCCGGATTTCCGTTTTCATTTATGAAATGAGGATGGATTGTCCTTTTCTGAAATGCATTATCAACCTGCGGAACCGGGCCAATCTGCATGGCGTATATGAGCCATGTCCGTGTTCTGCCTTACATCATGTTTATATACCATGTGTGGAATTGTAGGTTATATAGGCAATCGTAAAGCCTATGACATTCTTATTAAGGGACTTCATCGCCTTGAATATCGCGGTTATGACAGTGCCGGTGTAGCACTTGTGGCTCGCGATGGCAAAATTAATATTTTCAAGACCAAAGGCAAAGTTGAGAATCTTGAGGCTTTCTGTGCAGACAAAGATCTTGGTGCTTGCACAGGAATCGCACATACACGTTGGGCCACTCACGGAGAACCTTCCGATACCAACGCGCATCCTCACTATAGCGAGGACGGCAATATTGCGATAGTTCATAATGGCACCATAGAGAACTATAAGGTGCTGAAGGATGCACTTATACAGCACGGTTGTAAGTTTCATTCCGAAACAGACACGGAGGTGCTTGTACAACTTATAGAGTATATACGCATATCCAATAAATGCTCCCTCTTCTCTGCAGTGCGTCAGGCTCTGAAACAGGTGGTGGGCGCTTATGCTATAGCCGTAGTGGCAAAAGATAAGCCTGACACGATCATCGCAGCGCGTCAGAGCAGCCCGCTTGTTATCGGTATAGGTGATAATGAATATTTCCTCGCTTCCGATGCCACTCCGTTTGTAGAATACACCAAGGAGTGTGTCTATCTTAAAGATGGGGAGATTGCCGAAATCAAGCAAGGAGAGAGTCTTCGCATTACCGACCTTGACAACGAGGAGTCGGAGATAGATGTCACTACATTGCAGATGTCGATTAGCCAGCTGGAGAAGGGTGGTTATCCACACTTCATGCTCAAGGAGATTTTTGAGCAGCCGGATACTCTTCGCGATTGCATACGCGGCCGTGTCGTGGACCGTGGACACCGCATTATCATTAACGGTGTCAGTGATAATCGGGAGGTGTTCAAGAATGCCAAGCGTATCGTGATAGTGGCCTGTGGCACATCGTGGCATGCCGCTTTGCTTGGACGTTATCTGATTCAGGATATGTGCCGCATACCGGTGGTCGTGGAGTATGCAAGCGAGTTCAGATATTCAAATCCGGTAATCAACAAGGATGATGTCGTGATAGCAATATCACAGAGCGGTGAGACTGCCGACACATTGGCAGCTGTGCAGATTGCCAAAGAGGCCGGAGCTTTCGTGTTCGGTATCAGTAATGTGGTGGGAAGCTCCATACCTCGCGAGACTTATGCCGGATGCTACATCCACGTCGGTCCGGAGATCGGAGTTGCATCAACCAAAGCCTTTACGGGTCAGGTTATGGTGCTCACGCTGCTTTCGCTCGCTGTGGCTCAGTTGCGTGGCACAATGACCGACGATCAGATTGCGCAGGTGGGCAAGTGTGTGCTAAAGATTCCCACTTACGTCAAGCGTGTGCTTGAAACACTCAACGACAAAATTGAACGCCTGTCACTCACTTACACATACGCACGCAATTTCCTGTATCTCGGCCGAGGCTACAGCTATCCTGTTGCCCTCGAGGGTGCCCTGAAGCTTAAAGAGATATCGTATATACATGCGGAGGGTTATCCGGCTGCTGAGATGAAGCATGGCCCCATTGCCCTCATCGATCAGGAAATGCCCACTGTAATAATTGCTCCAAAGGGACATGTGTATGAGAAGATAGTGAGTAATGTGCAGCAGGTGAAAGCCCGTGGTGGCAACATACTTGCCATAGTGACCGATGGAGACACTGAGATTAGTAAAATTGCTGACCATGTGCTTGAGGTGCCGGAGATGCCTGAGTGTCTCACGCCTATTATCACCTCAGTGCCGCTGCAGCTCCTCTCATACTACATTGCCATCAACAAGGGAAAGGATGTTGATATGCCGCGAAATCTCGCAAAATCTGTGACCGTAGAGTAAGTTCTCGCCGAACTCTCTATGACTCAATAGCTCATGGGCGCGACAGCTGCTCCGGAGTGCCGGATTGCCAATCGGCGATTCAAAAAAATGAAAGTTTTTAACAATTTTTTTGCCGAAAGGTTTGCATGGTTCGGAAATTTGTTATAACTTTGCACTCGAAATTCGCTGCGACACTCAAGCGCATGAGTTTTTCAATGCCTCTTTAGCTCAGTTGGCCAGAGCACGTGATTTGTAATCTCGGGGTCGTTGGTTCGAATCCGACAAGAGGCTCAAAATTCCGGGTGGATACCAGAGTGGCCAAATGGGGCAGACTGTAAATCTGCTGGCTTACGCCTTCGGTGGTTCGAATCCATCTCCACCCACTCAAATTCGATGCGGAAGTAGCTCAGTTGGTAGAGCATTAGCCTTCCAAGCTAAGGGTCGCGAGTTCGAACCTCGTCTTCCGCTCAAATATTCGCCTATGTAGCTCAGGGGTAGAGCACTTCCTTGGTAAGGAAGAGGTCGCGGGTTCAAATCCCGCCATCGGCTCCAATCTAACCCCTCTCCTCGAGAAGGAATTTAAAAATCTCAAAATAATATAATAGCACAAGACTATGGCTAAAGAAAAATTCGAAAGAACCAAACCCCATGTCAACATTGGTACTATTGGCCACGTTGACCACGGTAAGACCACTCTTACTGCTGCCATCACTAAGGTGCTCGCAGAAAAAGGTCTCTCCGAACTCCGTTCATTCGATTCTATCGACAACGCTCCCGAAGAGAAAGAGCGTGGTATTACAATCAACACTGCTCACGTAGAGTATCAGACTGCTAACCGTCACTATGCTCACGTTGACTGCCCCGGACACGCTGACTATGTGAAGAACATGGTAACAGGTGCTGCTCAGATGGACGGTGCTATCATCGTGGTTGCTGCTACTGACGGTCCGATGCCCCAGACTCGTGAGCACATCCTTCTCGCTCGTCAGGTGAACGTTCCCCGTCTCGTGGTGTTCATGAACAAGTGCGACCAGGTTGATGACGAGGAAATGCTCGAGCTCGTTGAGATGGACATGCGTGACCTTCTCTCTCAGTACGAGTATGATGGCGACAACACTCCCGTGATTCGCGGTTCTGCACTCGGTGCTCTCGAGGGCGACCCGAAGTGGGTTGAAAAGGTGATGGAGCTCATGGATGCAGTTGACAACTGGATTCCGCTTCCTCCCCGTGATGTTGACAAACCCTTCCTTATGCCTGTTGAGGACGTGTTCTCTATCACAGGTCGTGGTACAGTGGCTACTGGCCGTATCGAAGCTGGCCGCGTGAAAGTGGGTGATGAAGTTCAGATCCTTGGCCTCGGCGCTGACAAGAAGTCTGTCGTTACCGGTGTTGAGATGTTCCGTAAGATCCTCGATGAGGGTGAAGCCGGCGATAACGTTGGTCTCCTTCTCCGCGGTATCGATAAGGATGAAATCAAGCGCGGTATGGTTATCTGCCACCCCGGACAGGTTAAACCTCACGATCACTTCAAGGCTCAGGTTTATATCCTGAAGAAAGAAGAAGGTGGACGTCACACTCCGTTCCACAACAAATATCGTCCGCAGTTCTACATCCGTACTCTCGACGTTACAGGTGAGATCACTCTTCCCGAAGGTGTTGAGATGGTGATGCCCGGCGACAACGTTGAAATCGACGTTAAGCTCATCACTCCGGTTGCTATGGATCAGGGTCTTCGTTTCGCAATCCGCGAAGGTGGTCGCACAGTAGGTTCTGGCCAGATCACTTCAGTGATTGACGATTAATAAAGAATAAAATCTTCAAAGCGTGGGGAGGCTTGCTTCTCAATCCTCCCCACTATATACGGGAATAGCTCAGTTGGTAGAGCACCGGTCTCCAAAACCGGGTGTCGAGAGTTCGAGTCTTTCTTCCCGTGCCAATTCAAGACTAACATGAAATTATTTAAAGATATAAAGGAGAGCTACGACGAACTCGTCTACAAAGTCTCCTGGCCATCTCAGAAGGACTTGATTAACAGCTCAGTGCTTGTGTTGATAGCTTCCATCATCCTCGCTGTTTTTATCTGGGTTGTCGACAAGTTTTTCTCTTTACTGATGGAGTTAATCTACAGTATCAATTTCTAAACCATCTAAACGAGGATTTCAATGGCTGACGCTGACAAGAAATTGGCATGGTACGTATTGCGTGCCATTTCCGGTAAAGAGGCCAAGGTCAAGGAAGTTCTTGATGCATCTATCAAGAATACGGACTTGGGCCTGTATGTTAAGCAGGTGTTGATTCCCACGCAGAAGGTTTACACCACTCGCAATGGCAAGAAGGTGCTTAAGGAGCGTAACCTTTATCCCGGTTATGTCTTCGTGGAGGCTATTCTCTCAGGAGAGGTAATCTACGAGCTTCGCAACACCACTAATGTCATTGATTTTTTGCGCGGTCGCGCCAAGAATTCGGAGCCAATGGCTCTGCGCGAGGTGGAAGTGAAAAGAATGCTGGGAACAGCCGACGAGATGAGACAACCCACTGCCGATGATGCAGAGGTTTATATCGTGGGCGAACCTGTTAAGGTCACTTTTGGTCCGTTCTCCGGATTCAGTGGCGTTATCAAGGAGGTTAATTCCGACAGGAAGAAAATCAAGGTGGAGGTCAAGATATTTGGCCGACCCACAGATTTGGAGTTGGAAAACACCCAGGTCGAGAGAGAATAACGTCGATTGTTGTTACGCTATCGGCGTTTGTATCGTATCGACAAACCAACAAACAATTAACTAAGTAGAACAATGGCAAAAGAAATTGCTGGACAGATCAAATTGCAGATCAAAGGCGGTGCTGCAAATCCGTCTCCACCAGTGGGTCCCGCTCTGGGTTCCAAGGGTATAAACATCATGGAATTTTGCAAGCAATTCAATGCCCGCACCCAAGACAAGGCTGGTAAGGTTCTCCCTGTGGTGATCACTTACTATACCGACAAGAGCTTTGACTTCATCGTCAAGACTCCCCCGGTAGCCGTACAGCTCAAGGAAGCTGCTAAGCTCAAGAGCGGTTCTGCGCAGCCTAACCGTAAGAAGGTGGCTGAGCTTACTTGGGATCAGGTGAAGACTATTGCTGAAGACAAGATGCCCGATTTGAACTGTTTTACTTTAGAATCGGCTATGCGCATGGTTGCAGGCACTGCCCGCAGCATGGGTATAACGGTTAAAGGGGAATTCCCTGCTAACAATTAATAATCTTCAAAGAAATGGGAAAACTGACAAAAAATCAAAAGTTGGCTTTAGCGAAGATTGAACCGGGGAAGGCATACACTTTAACTGAAGCTGCCGCTAAGGTGAAAGAGGCTTCTTTCGAGAAGTTCGATGCTTCTTTCGACATTGATGTGCGTCTCGGTGTAGACCCTCGTAAGGCTGACCAGATGGTGCGCGGTGTCGTATCTCTCCCCCATGGCACTGGTAAGGAAGTCCGTGTACTCGTGCTCTGCAACGCCGATGCCGAAGCCGCCGCTAAGGAGGCCGGTGCCGACTATGTAGGTCTCGATGAGTATATCCAGAAAATCAAGGAAGGCTGGACTGATATCGATGTAATCATCACTCAGCCCTCTGTGATGGGTAAGCTCGGTCCTTTGGGTCGTATCCTCGGTCCTCGCGGACTCATGCCTAACCCTAAGTCTGGCACAGTGACAATGGATGTGGCTAAGGCTGTCAAAGAGGTGAAGCAGGGTAAGATTGACTTCAAGGTCGATAAGACCGGTATCATCCATGCTTCTATCGGTAAGGT